>DAIRCT010000009.1:0-2980 GCA_036796535.1 Ignavibacteriaceae bacterium | reverse complement strand
AAAATTCACAAAAAACAAATCTTGTTTTTAATTACTCAAGTTAATCACCAAATTATTTATTGAACAAAAACCGGTTTTAACGGTTTACAATAACAATCGGACAACTTGAGTCAGTTATTTAAATTTTTCTGTTAAATCAATCCCTTTTTTCTTTGAGAAGAATCTAAACTTACCCATTGGAATACTTTGATCTTCTTCGATACGTAATTTAACTAAATACTTAAATTGAATCTTAGTGAATTTGCTATCCTTCAATCTATTTGCATCAGAAGGATGACATTTAATAATCAGACTAATTTCTTTAGAATATCGTCTGAATTTTTTTAACCAGTCCTCAATTTCATAAACAAGATGGGATTCTTTTGTAATAAATCCAGATCCACCGCAAACCGGGCAAACATCTTTCATCGCCTGCATAATATTTTGCCGGATTCTTTGTCTTGTTATTTGCACAAGACCGAAATCACTCATTGGCAGTACAGAAACTTTGGAACGATCCCTTCTAAATTCCTTTTTTAATTCATCATAAATCTTCTTACGATTTTTTTCATCTTCCAGATCAATAAAATCGATAACTATAATTCCACCAATATCTCTTAATCGTAATTGTCTTGCAATTTCGCGCGAAGCTTCAAGATCAGTTTTAAGTGAATTAAGTTCCTGTTCTTTACTTTTTGCATAGCGCCCACTGTTAACATCAATAACCACCATTGCTTCAGTATGCTCAATGATCAAATAGCCGCCGCTTGGAAGTGGAACTTTTCTGCCCATTAAAGTTTTTATTTGTTCTTCAATTTTAAATTCATCAAAAATTGATGACGAAGATTTGAAGAGTTCAATCTTTTCTAAAAGATCAGGTTGAACAAGCTGGACATATCCCTTTATCTGTTTATAAAGTTTTTTGGAGTCAACAAATACTTTTGAAACATCAGGGGTCAGTAAATCGCGGATAACACTATCGGTTGTGCTTAAGTCCTGATACACAATTGAAGGTGGTTCTTCATTTTTAGCCGTAGCTTCTATTGTTTTCCAGGTTTTTACAAGATTATTAAGATCATCCTTAACTGCCTCTTCTGTTTGATCCTTTGCCACAGTACGAATTATCAATCCATAATTTGGAGGAAGAATACTGCGTGCAATATTTCTTAATCTTCTTCGTTCTTTATAATCGGAAATTTTTTTAGAAATGCCAATCTTATTATCAAATGGAAGCAGAACACAAAACCTGCCGGGAATTGAAACAGAGGATGTAACTCTTACACCTTTGTTGTTAACAGGTTCTTTGGTTATTTGAACAAGAATTTCTTCGCCTTTGCGAAGTTTAGTAATAACGTGTTCTTGCGCAGGTGGTGCAGTTGCAACATTTACATTATTGCGGTTAGGTTGTTTAGATTCCTCATCATCGGAAATATCAACGTCGGAATCTTCTTCCCCCAACATATCCTGAAATTGTTTTGTGCGTTCGCCAATATCGGAAAAGTGAAGGAACCCATCATGCTTCATCCCGATATCTATAAAAGCGGCTCTTATTCCCGGGAGTACACGTGCAACTCTTCCAAGATAAATATCCCCAACCATTCTCCTGTTTTCAGGATAGTCAACAAAAAAGTCGACTAAGTTTCCATCTTCCGTAATGGCAACACGTGTCTGATTGGAAGATGAATTTATTATAATTTCTTTTATCATAGATGTAAAACTTTTTGTATAAAATTATTGATTTCAATAATAAAAACTTTTGGAACTGTAATTTGAACAAGGCAATGCTACTTGTGCGGTAAAATCTGTGGCTGTTATTTAACAGCAATGATTGAATTGCAAAACTTCTAAAAAAATGTAAAAATGCTATTAGCATTAAAATCCTGTATAAAAAATCTTTGTTTGGATAACTTACTTAAGTCAATTATCCCAAAATCATGTCAGTCTGTCCAAAGAACTCCTTCGGAGAGCCTGTCGAAGACTGACTTTAATATAAAGTTTTGTCACACTTCGACATCCGTAAGCTGACGGATCAGTGTGACATTAAAAAATTTTTAATAACGCTGTCATTTCGATGTCGATTATAATCCGGAGAGAAACCTAATTTGAAAACAGATTTCTCGCCATCTAACTCCTCTAAATGACAAACTCAGAACAACTATTATTATTTAGCTGGTTGCTCTGCTGATGGATTATTTTTAGCTTCCTTCTCAGCAGCTTCAGTTAATAATTTTCTTCTGCTTAACGAATATTTTCCGCCTTCGACTTTAAGAAGTTTAACTGTAATCTTATCACCAACTTTTAGATAATCAGAAACTTTATTAACACGTTTATTATCAATTTCGGAAATATGCAGCAATCCTTCTTTACCGGGAAGAATTTCTACAAACGCACCAAAGTCTGCAATTTTTGTTACAACGCCATCGTACACTTCTCCAACTTCTGGAGTTGCAGTTAACTTTTTAATATACTCTTTAGCGCTTTGTGCATTTTCTCTGTTTGGTGAAGCAATGTGTATTGTTCCATCATCTTCAATATTTATATCAACACCGAATAATCTTTGCATTCCCTGTATTGTTTTTCCACCAGGACCAATTACTAATCCAATTTGTTCAGTAGCAATATTCATTGTTATCAATCTTGGAGCATAAGGTGAAAGTGTATCTTTGGGTTTGCTTATTGCCTCATTCATTTTTCCAAGTATATGCATTCTTCCATCTTTTGCCTGATGAAGCGCCTTTTCCATAATCTCAAAAGATATTCCCTGGATTTTGATATCCATCTGGAATCCGGTGATACCATCGCTTGTTCCTGCAACTTTAAAGTCCATATCACCAAGATGATCTTCATTACCAAGTATATCTGTTAAGATTGCGTAATCGTTACCTTCTTTAACCAATCCCATTGCAATTCCGGAAACGGCTTTAGTAATTGGAACACCAGCATCCATCATTGCAAGAGAACCTGCGCAAACAGTTGCCATAGAAGATGAACCATTTGATTC
>DAIRCT010000008.1:29463-61142 GCA_036796535.1 Ignavibacteriaceae bacterium | reverse complement strand
AGAATATTTTCTTTGTCAGATTTCATTGCCCGAAAAATAGAGTGTAAAGAAAGCAAACTCAACCATCTTTATAATTTAATTGAGCAATAATTTTTATAATTTAACAACCAAGTAATAAAAAGGATTTTACTTTGAATTGGAAATTACTCTTAACAGATGAACGTCTTGGAATTGAAAAAAGTCATTCAACAAAAAAAGATGGTCGAAGCCAGTTCCAGAAAGATTTTGACAGAATAGTTTTTTCTCCGGCTTTCAGAAGATTGCAAGACAAGACTCAGGTTTTTCCGTTACCCGAAAGTGATTTTGTACATACAAGATTAACTCATAGTCTGGAAGTTTCAGTTGTTGGAAGATCACTTGGTAATCTTGTAGGAGAAAGAATTATTTCCAAACACCCAAAACTGAAAAAAGATTTTACGCAATTCCATTTTGGAGAAATTGTTGCCGCTGCGTGTCTTGCTCACGATATTGGAAATCCTCCTTTCGGTCATTCAGGTGAAGATGCAATTGCTGAATATTTCAAGAACGGAAATGGGAAAATGTTTAAGGATGAAATTGCTGATGAAAAAAAATGGAATGACTTAATTCGTTTTGAAGGTAATGCACAAGGATTCAGAATAATTACCAAGTTACAAAACCAGGATGTTGATGGTGGATTACAATTAACTTACGCAACTCTCTCCGCTTTAAATAAGTATCCTAAAGAATCGTTAACAGATTTAGAAATCAAAAAAGCATCTGGACATAAAAATATTTACAAGAAGTTTGGATTCTTCCAATCTGAGAAAGATATTTTTAAGCGAGTCGCAGAGAAAACAGGATTAGAAAAGCCGGCAACAAGCGAAAATTATTTATGGTATCGTCATCCGCTTTCTTTTCTTGTTGAAGCTGCCGATGATATTTGTTACAGCATTATGGATCTTGAAGATGGATTCCGCCTTGGACTTTTATCCTTTAAAGAAACTGAAAGTTTGTTGTTACCATTAATTCATAAGCGAGATTTATCAGGTTACAAGAAACGTGATGATAATGAGAAAGTTGGGTACTTGCGTGCAAAGGCAATCAGTGATCTTGTTAATCTTGTTGCTGATGCTTTTATAGAAAACGAAAATGAAATTCTTGCGGGAGACTTTAATAATGAACTCGTAACCGTTTTAGAAAAATCCAGTACTTTAAAAAAGATTGAGAAAGCTTCAGTCGAAAAAATTTATCGGCATAGAAGTGTTGTTGAGCGTGAAGCAGCAGGATATGAAGTTCTCGGCGGATTACTGGATACTTTTATTACAGCATATAATGAATATGCAGAAGATAAGCTTTCACCAAAGAATCGTTCTATAATAAATCTTATTCCTAAAAGATTTTTTTACGGAGAGAAAAATACTCCTGAACTTTATAATCGCTTATTGAGAATTATTGATTTTGTATCTGGAATGACAGACTCATATGCAGTTTCTATTTTCAGAAAAATTCGCGGGATTTCTTTACCGGGTGGAAGAGTTACGGAATAATGCTGAGACTGTCATTGCGGGTGAGTCTTCTGCCATAGGCATCCCTTGGGGAGAGTGAAGCAATCTATTCAAAAATTAGAAATCTTTTTATAAAGTAAATGAATACTATGGCAGATTGCTTCGCCGACTAAAGTCGGACTCGCAATGACAATGGTGTATTAATGTCTTTCGGTTTTCATATCGCGCGTCATAAGATCGGTTGTTGCCTTAACGGGATCTTTATCTTCAAACAATATTTTATAAACTTCTGTTGTAATTGGAACTTCAACATTATGTTTTTCAGCAAGCTTAGAAGCAGAGCGACTTGTTTCAACACCTTCAGCGATCATGTCCATTCCCTTCAAAACATCTTTTAATTTTTTACCCTTACCAATTTGTTCGCCAACGTAGCGATTACGACTATGCTTGCTCATACATGTAACAATCAAATCGCCCATACCGGAAAGTCCTGCAAAAGTTTCAGGTCGTGCGCCCATTGCTAAGCCGAGACGTGAAATTTCTGCAACACCGCGAGTCATAATTGCAGCTTTAGTATTATCTCCAAAACCAGCACCATCAATAATTCCGGCACCGATCGCAATTACGTTTTTAAAAGCACCGCCAAGCTCAACGCCAAGAATATCTGTTGAAGAATAAACTCTGAAGTAGGAATTCATAAAAGCTGCTTGTATAGATTTTGATGTTTCATGTTCAGTTGAAGCGGCAACCACTGCAGTTGGAATTCTTCTGCTAACTTCTTCAGCATGAGATGGACCGGATAAAACACCAATTTGTTCATCACTTAAATGTGGATGAACATCTTTTAACATTTGAGACATTGTCATCAAATGCTTGTTCTCAATTCCTTTGGCAACACTTACAAGAATAGAATTTTTAATATCTGAGTAATCAATTTTTTCAACTACAGATCGAAGAAATTGAGAAGGTACTGCGAGAACAATTAAATTTTTTTGATAAACTGACTCATCAATATCGTGTGTGATAATAATTTCTTCAGGTATGGTAATGCCAGGAAGATAAACAGAGTTAATACGTTTTTTTATTAACTCTTTAACATAACTTTTTTGATATTCCCAAAGAGTGACTTGATGACCGTTGTAATGAAGAAGAATACCGAGAGTAGTTCCCCAGCCACCAGCACCCAGCACAGAGATTTTCATTATTTCTTTTTCTTAAAACTTAATTTACTTTCCGTACCATTAAGCAATCGAACAACATTTTTTCGATGTGTAAAAACGACGAGCAGAGAAACGGCTACAACAAAAGGTAATAATGTGCTGTAACTTTGAATATGATCATGTAAAATGTTTTCTCTGAAAACCAGTGTAAGAGGAACTGAAACAGCAGCTAAAATTGAACCGAGAGATACGTACCTTGAAACAGAAACCACAAGAATAAAAATTCCAAGTGCAACAAGCATATCAACTGTAACAATCATAATTAACATACCGAGAGCAGTCGCTATTCCTTTACCGCCACGGAATCCTGCGAACACAGTCCATATGTGTCCGATGACTGCAGCAATACCAGCAATAATTTGAACCAATGTAAAATCATCAAAAGGAGATACGTTTTGGAAAGGTAATCCGCCGTAATGTAATCTTGCAATAACAACAACAGCAAAAGCTCCTTTAAGTGCATCAAGTATGATAACTAAAAGTCCTTGCTTCCATCCTAAAACTCTCATCACATTTGTACCGCCGGCATTTCCACTTCCGTGTTCACGAATATCAATGCCTTTAGCCATTTTACTTATAATAATGCTTGTCGGGATTGACCCTACCAAATAAGAGAGAATTATTATTGTTGCGAGTAAAAACATTATTTTTTCCTAAATAACTACTAAAACCTAACTAATAAATCCTAAAGAAACAACGAAAAAATCAAACATTGTAAAACTTTTTGATTTACACTTATTTAGATGTTTGAACCTGAAAAAAGCTTCAAGTATTTAACTATCCGGGAAACCATTATTATGCCAAAAGGTATTTGGGTCGGGCAAATATTCGCTTTTTATGGATTTAAGCACATCCTCTACATATTCAATGCTCCTCATTCCTACTAAAGTTGAAGTTACCTGCGGCACACTATTAATTAATAGTATGGATTTTTGAGAAAGTGATAATTTTTTCTGTTCGGTGTTTAGATATTTATCTATTATTTGATGAAAAACTTCGTTTTCTTCATTTTTTTTACGGCCTAAATCACTGAATATTGAACCGAGAATAATATTCGTAGTTACAGCATAATTTCTAAGTGAACGAGTAACATTTGCATCATCAGGAAAAATTTTCCCGATTTCGTTAATGGCAAAATTTGCTCTTGGAACTAAATAACTTACTTTTATTTCCTGAAAATCACCTGGGCTGTTAAACTTGCTATAATTATTTTTTAAAATGTTGGATAAAGACAAACAATCAATCACGTTTTTTTTCTCGCTAGCGCTCAATCCGATATAGTTAACATATTTATCAACTAATATTTTTTCCTGCAACTCAAGATCATCAAGTAAACTAAAGATTTCTTCTTTAGATCTATTTTCTGTTATCTGATAATCAGCTAATCTTAAAATTTTATTTTTTTTAATAGCATTCAATGGACGATTGATTAAGACCCCAATGTTATTTTCTTCTGCGATTTGAAAAACAATTTTACTTCCATTGTTCTGATTTAGATTTTTAATTGCACCAGACTCAATCAGATTCATTGGAAACTGAACCACAGCAAAATGATTATTATCAGAGATTTCATTTGCGATAGCAGTAACTTTTTCAAGCGAAGTAAAATTCAACTTTGTTTCACTCTCTCCGAATGTATTTGATGAAATGCCATAATAAGAAATTCTTCCACGTTTTACTTCTGCCTCAAGATGAATAAATGCATCCTTAATTCTTTTGTAATATTCTCTTTCTCTTCTTTCGGGATCAGAAATAACCGAGTAAGTTAAAAAGTATTCTGGATTGTGAAGTAAATAAACATCAATCTTATTTTGATTTAATCTTTCAAGTGATAGAGTTATTTGATTCTCTAAAAAATCAGGACTAATGCAATGCCACAAATCGGGGGCGCATTTAACAACATCTTTAAAAGCTTTGCCAGATTGTTCCTTCTCCATCCCGAGTTTTAGATTTGAACCTTGCAGATATCCACCTTTGGAAACAAGGATAATTTCTTCCCGATTAATTATTTTTTCATTAATAAGTTTTGCGATAACTTTTCCGATTAATTTTTCACTTCCGCCATCGGAATAGTTTGATGAGGTATCAATAATATTAATACCGGATGTAATAGCTTTTTGCAACGCCTGAAAGTGCAAAGTATTTTCATCATTAATTCTATATCCACCAAAACCGCAGATAGAAGAATGAAATCCGGTTTTCCCTAAAACTTTGCTTTTTATTGATGGGAATTTGTTTAAGAACGCGGCGGTATTTTCTGGTTTTGCCATAATTTGCTTAAAAATCAACAATTAACATTCAAAATTACTAAAAACGAAGCGATTCGCAATTAATTGATTTTTGACTTAAGGAAGTTATTAAAAATCTTTTCTTTAAAACTAATAAGTAATATATTTACAGCCCAAAATAATAGGAATTAAAAATGGCTAAACAACAAAGTTTTGCAGATAAAGCAAAAGGTAAGAAAAAAGTTGAAGGTGTTACTGTAAAGGTTATCAAAAGTGTAAAGACCGATGGTGGTGCTTATAAGTTCAACGAAAAATTTGTTAAGCTTGCTGATATAAGCAAAGTAACAGATATAAAATAATTTTTGCCCCGAACGTACGGGGCATTTTTCTATTATTCAAACAGTTCTAAACTTCTCGCTCCCTCAATCTCTAAAAGTTTTTCTTTTACATCCAAACCACCTGCATAACCTGTTAAAGTTCCATCCGCACCGATAACTCTGTGACAAGGTATTAAAATTGGAACGGGATTTTGTCCGTTTGCTTTACCAACAGCGCGAATTAATTTAGCGTTGCCTAATTTTTCAGCTATACTTTTGTATGATTTAGTTTTGCCGTAAGGAATTTTTTTCACTTCATTCCAAACTTTAACCTGAAATTCTGTGCCATCAATATCAATTGGAACTTCAAACTTTTTTCTTGTCCCTTCAAAATATTCTTTAAGCTGATTAAAAATCCCGAAAAGATATGGATCATTACTCCGCAGTTTTGTTGCAGAAGAAAGTTCAGATAATTTTTTATCAGGATTAAGAATTATCCTTTTAATCCCTTTTGAAGAGGCAAGGGCAGCTATCTTAATTCCGGAAAATGATTCTTCGGAATAATAATTTGTTTCGCTCATAATATGAACCTAAAATAAAAATGCTGCTTTTGCAGAGTTCTTAAAATGACTTTAAAAACATCAGGCAGGAATTACATGTATTGCAGGATTAATATCACGTTTTAATAATCCTTCAATAGCAGTTAGAGTTCCGCTAATTGAACTCGGGCAGCTTCCGCAAGCGCCTTGATATTTTATCTTAACCGTATAACCATCCAGGCCCAAAACCTCTAATCCGCCACCATCACCTGCAAGCGCTGGTCTTACTTTCTGATCAAGCAAATTATTTATTTGTTTTAATAACTCATTCGATTCTTCATCACTAACCTTAACCTCTTTTTCGGCGGGAATAAGATTTTTATCAAAGCTCTTTAAAAAATTGATAAATGGTCTTTGAATTTGACCCCAATTACTTTCCGGTGATTTTTCAATTGTTACAAACTTATCCATATAAAAAACAGAAACAACACCATTAATTTCAAAAATACCTTTTGCAAATGGATCGCTTTGAGCTGATGCCTTATCTGGATACTGTCTTGTTTCTAAGTTTAATAATTTTTCATTCAAAATAAATTTTAAAGCGTGTGGATTAGGAGTTAAATCAACATCATCAACCATTAACATAATTGCACCTTTTTTGTTTATAATTGTACGAAAAATAAACTAACAAAATCTACTCCGCAAGTCAGATTGATTCAGTTTAAAAGATAATTTTGATTTTCTTTTTAGAATTGAAGTTTAACGCTATTTTTGGTCACAAAAAATTTGAGAATAAAATGAAAAAAATACTGGTTGTATTTACAGGCGGAACCTTTTCTATGATGATTGATGAAAAAACCGGTGGCGCTATTCCAAGATATTCCGGAAGTGAGTTGCTGGGAATGATCCCACAGGCAAAATCATTAGCAGAAATAGAATGTTTTGATTTCGGAAAATATCCTGGTCCGCACGTTACTCCTGAACTTATGCTTGATTTATCAAAAAAAATTAATTACAAATTAAAATCGGGCAACTATGATGGAGTAGTTGTTACGCATGGAACGGATACTCTTGAAGAAACCGCTTACTTTTTAGATTTAACTATCAAAACAGAAATACCAATTGTAGTTATAGGTGCGATGAAAAACAGTTCTGAACCAGATTGGGATGGACCAAAAAATCTAATTGATGCAATTCAGATTTGTTTAAATGATAACTCAAAAAATCTTGGCGTGCTCGTTTGTCTTAATGGAGAAATTAATGCAGCAAGCGAGGTAACCAAAATTTATTCTGATTCCGTTGAATCATTTAAAAGTTTGGATTTTGGCAGTTTGGGTTTTGTGCAAAACGGGAGAGTAATTTTTAATCGCTTACCAAGGCATCTTGAAACTATAGAGACAGAAAAAATTAATACGAATGTAGATTTACTTACAGTTTACGCCGGAATGGATGCAAAGTTTTTTAAGTTTTCTGCTGACAGTGGTGCTGAAGGAATTGTTGTAGAAGCACTGGGTGTTGGCAATGTTCCTCCGCCGGCATTTGAAGGAATTAAGTATGCAGTTGAAAAGGGAATTCCTGTTGTACTTACTTCACGCTGTCCGGCAGGAGAAACTGATGATGTTTATAGTTATCCCGGTGCGGGAAAACATTTACACAATCTTGGCGTTATCTTTTCAGATTATCTAAACGGACAAAAAGCAAGAATTAAATTAATGATAGTACTTGGACTAACTAATAAGCTGGATGATATTAGAAAATATTTTGAGTAATCTTTTTAAAGATTTTTCAACTTATATGTAATAATTTTTACTAACCTTTCAGAAAAATATCCCGCCAATTTTGGCACCCCTTTATTTATTGAATTATTCTTGACGTTTAAGTATTTTTGGCAAGGCATAATATTTGTGTTTTGTTAATTGTTTATAAATAAAGAGTATAATATGAAAATCAATTTTGCTTTATTTGTTACTTTAATAGCTGTATTTGTTTTCTCATTTACAAAATCTCAGCCCGATTATAATGGAACTGCTCCGGGCTGTGCAGGATCCGGTTGCCATACATTGCAAGCCGGGATTGTAACTGCAGAAGTATTAAATAACTTTCAGGTTAGAGTAACTGTTACCGGAACTACAGGTAATGTAGCTGGTGAACTGGTAGATAATAATGGAAATGTTGTTGCTGTAAATATTAAAACCTCAAGTAATCCATTTATTTTAACAGCACCTTCAGCAGGTACTTATACCGTTAATGCTGGATTTAAAAATCCAACAAGACAATATGGAACAACTTCAGCGGTAATTAATGTAACCGGTGTTAATGAAAGTTTGATAGACTTTAATCCAAACAGTTATAAGCTTTATGCTAATTATCCAAATCCATTTAATCCTTCAACAAAAATTAGATATGCAATTCCACAAACATCATTTACAACTTTAAAGGTATATTCTATTACCGGTAAAGAAGTAGCAACTTTAATTAACGAAGAAAAAACCCCAGGTGTTTATGAAGTTAATTTTAATGCTGCAGGACTTTCGAGCGGCGTCTATATCTACAAATTACAATCAGGAAAATTCAGCGATGTAAAGGAAATGGTTTTACTAAAATAATTTTAACAAATTTTAATTATATTATTAAAGACGGATAACTATAATCCGTCTTTATTTTTTTGCCAACTCTTCTATATCAACCTTTACCACTTCATTAATTTTTTTCCCAAGGAATAATTCAGCAACCTGCTTGAATGTAGTTGGAACATCGCTTACATATAAATCTAAATTGCCGGGTACGGCTGAATTTGTTTCTAATCCAATTCTATTAATTTCATTTCGAACAACTTCGGCTGTTGCAATTCCGGAATCAATAAGTTTTACATCTTTACCAATTACATCCTGAATTACATCTGCAAGTATTGGATAATGCGTACAACCCAGCACCAAAGTATCAATACCTTTTTCTTTTAATTCTTTAAGATATTCTTCTGCAATTTCATAAGTTGCTTTGTGATGAGTCCAGCCCTCCTCAGCAATAGGAACAAACAAAGGGCAAGCTTTTTCAAAAACTTCTATGTGATTACCAATCTCTTTTATTGCGTTGGAATATGCTGCATTACTAATTGTAGCGCGCGTTCCTATCACTCCAATTTTGCCATTCCTGGTTTCTTTGTAAGCCATATCTGCGCCGGGCAAAATTACGCCTATGATTGGAACTGTAAAACGTTTTCTTAATTCCGGTATCGCAACGGATGAAGCAGTATTACACGCAACCACAACTGCTTTAACATTTTTGTGAAGTAAAAAATTTGTATTCTGAATTGAGTATTCAATAACTGTTGCGTTTGATTTTGATCCGTAAGGAACGCGAGCGGTATCGCCAAAATAAACTATACTTTCTCTCGGAAGGACTGAAGCTAATCTTTTTACAACCGTTAAACCACCAATACCGGAATCAAAGACTCCGATTGGTTTTTCTTTTTCCATAAAATTCAAAATGGTACCTTAAATATTTAACTATGTAAAAATAAACAACTTTGCCATAACTTAATTTATACTTGCTCACAATTATATATGATTTTCAAATTTCATAACTAACTGTACCGGGTAAATATTTTGTTACTGCTGAATAAATACTATATGTTATTT
The DNA here is from genome assembly GCA_036796535.1 of Ignavibacteriaceae bacterium. GTDB lineage: Bacteria > Bacteroidota > Ignavibacteria > Ignavibacteriales > Ignavibacteriaceae > IGN3. The sequence goes on along the minus strand of DAIRCT010000008.1, from coordinate 51,734 downwards.
TAGTATGTGAGTGAATCTTAAAATCTTATTTGTAAAATTTTATAACTGATCTGAAATTGGTTTTCAACGTTTTAAAAACTATAGCGTAGGACTTATTGTAACCAATAAATAAAATTTAATTAAAGGAGCAAAAATGATTAGTAAAGTATATCGATCAGAAGACAGAGGTAAAGCAAATTACGGTTGGCTGGATACGAGATATAGTTTCAGCTTTGCAAATTATTATAATCCGGAGATGATGAACTTTGGAATGTTGCGTGTTTTGAATGATGATACTGTGTTGCCGTCGAAAGGATTTGGAACTCATCCCCACGATAATATGGAAATAATAACAATCATTCTGGAAGGTGCACTTGAGCATAAAGATAGTATGGGCACTGGTGATGTGATTCATAAGGATGAAATTCAGGTTATGTCCGCTGGTTCAGGTATAACTCACTCAGAATTTAATCCATCAAAAGATGAAAAAGTAAATCTTCTGCAATTATGGATTTTTCCTAAAGAACAAAATATTAAACCGAGGTATGATCAGAAATATTTTCCTGCAGATACCAGGAAAAATAATTTAGTTACTGCGGTTTCAGGACTAAACAAAAACGGCGCTCTTTATATCCATCAAGATGCAGAAATTAAATTGGGTAATTTTGAAAAGGATAAAAAAATAAATTATCAGTTAAATAATACTGCAAACGGAGTTTACATCTTTGTAATTAATGGTCATATTAAAATTGGTGATGAAGATTTATTTAAGCGTGATGCAATTGGAATTTATGATACTATGGATTTTGCCCTCGAGATAGTTGAAAACTCTGATTTTGTTTTAATTGAAGTACCGATGAGTTGATATATCTTAAGTTTTTAAAGCGATCTGGTCGGGATTAAAAAATCCAAAACCGGATCCTTTTTTTAGTTCATATAAAAATAAAAGAATAACTGGAATATGTTGGATGTAAATAAAATATCCCCCAAGAAAATTTAAATGATAAAGCGGGATTAGAAAAACATACATCAGCAAAGAAAATTTTGGACTGAAAACTAATGGCAAAACTAACCAGCTAAAATACCATGGGAATTGAGTAGGGCTGATTAAAAACATAATGGCTACTGCGATAAGAATTTTATCAGCAAGTTCGCGATTATCATTTGCGGGTTTTCTAATTAGCCATAAAACTGTAATAGTCATCAAACCGATAGTAATCCATCTTGCAACGCAATCATCACACACATAATAAATTCTGAATGTTGTTGTAAATAAGTTTATGCTTTCTTTTAAAATTGAATAAAATCCCGCATTATTAATCCAGTTCGCTGCATATTTTATAAAACCAAAATTTTCATCTATCCCTGCCCGGAACACAGGAATAAAAATGATTACCAGAAAAACAGAAAAAGCAAATATGCTTGATAACAATTTTAATTTTTGATTTGAAAGTCGACGTAAATAAAATGGAAACAAAATTACGGGCCAAAGCTTAAATCCAACAGCAAGAGCCAGAGTAATGCTTGCTGTAACATTTTCATCTCTTAAGAAATAATAAAACGAGATTGCGACAAACAAAAGTGCAAACAAATCATAATGCCCTGTATTAAAATACTCGTGAAGAATAATTGGATTAAGCCAGTATATGGCAACAAAAGATACTGGTAATTTTAATTCTCTTAAAATTCTTATCAGGAAGAAAAGCAAAACTAAATCACCAAGAAGCATAATTAACTTCCATCCGGTAATACTAAAGGGAAAAAGATAATATGAAATGGCAAAAACAATTTGAGCCATTGCGGGATAAAGCGTTTTTATTTTTGGATGATTAATTTTATTTATTATTTCACGGGATTGATCTGACAACTTTAATATTTTCTCAGGCACTTCCGGATTATGCTGCTGCACTTGTAATGGGCTTAATACATAAGGGTTAAACTCATTAGCAGTTACGGCGCCATCCCATAAATATCTATAAAAATCATCTTCAAGAATTGGTGAAGAAGGAATTAAAATAATTCGTGCAATTAATCCTGTAAAAATAATCCATGCAATCCAGCTTTCTTTAAGCGGCAGTTTGTTGATATTGATAATAGCAAGAAAAAACAGAATGCCAATTAAAATTCTCTGAGAAACAAATAAAATTATTTCTACAGTATTAGGTTTTGCATCGTAGGTTAATGCGGGTGACACTTTAAGGATGTAAAAAGCATATAATATTACTCCCAATCCAAGCAGCAGCCAAATAGTTTTACCTCTAAAAATCGCCAGTTTAATATTATAATTTAAGTTCATAAAATATTTTGGTTAACGTTTTATAACTATCCATGGATAAGGTGAATCTTTACTAAATGCCAAGCTGACTATTTTATTTGTTATAGTTCGGGGATCAAATAAAAACTTGTGGTTAAAATTTTTTAAGCTTTTATATGTATGATGAAAATGTTTCTCTTTCATCTGAGGAAATCCTATCATTTCATAATATCTGTAATCTTGCTTTTGGGCGATGATCAATTCATCATCTTCATAAAAAGGCGAATCAATAATATGTATTTCGCCGTAAGGATTCAGTAAATAAAAAAGTTCCCGCATCAACACACTTAGATCGGGAAAATATTGGATTGACGAATTTAAAATAATTATATCAAAAGAAGATCTGGGAAATTTAACGGCAAATATATCTGCGTGTATAAATTTAATATTATCGGATTGAAAAATTCTGGCACCTTGTTTAAGATCTGTAAAATTAATATCAACACAATAAAAATTATGATTTTGCTCCTTCAAAATTTTTGAAGCAAACCAGCCGATGCCGCAACCTAAATCTAAAATATTTAAACCGGATTTCTTTTGTGATAAATAATTTTTAAATCTTAAAAATGATTTCGCTTTCAACTCCCATTCGTTTTTGTGAGGATTTAACTTTGAAGCGAATGGAAGCAGCTTCACTTCATCATCACTGTAAATACGATTTTCAATAATTTTTATTTTAAATATTATCTTTTCGTATGATTCATCTACTTCTGAAATTTTCAAAACTCCATTAACTGGTGTTATTTGTTTTAATTCTTCAAGTATCATAAATCAAATATTGGCTTAAATTAAACTAAGATTAGACTAATTATTTTTTTTGCAACCTTTAATGCAAAGTTACAAATTATACCCATATAATTGACTAAATAATGATTGGGTAGGGTAAACAGTTTGCTTATTTTTGTATAAGGAAAAAATATTAACTCTAAAATTTTTGGAAAAATAATGGAAAAGCTTTTATTACTTGGGGCAGAAGCAATAGCACAAGGAGCAATTGATGGGGGAATGTCTGGCATTTATGCATATCCCGGCACCCCTTCCACAGAAATTACCGAATACGTTCAACACAATAAAATTGCTATCGAAAGAAAACTTCACAGCCAATGGTCTGCTAACGAAAAAACAGCGATGGAAGCCGGGCTTGGCATGAGTTACGCCGGTAAACGCGCTATGGTTTGTATGAAGCACGTTGGTTTAAATGTTGCCGCTGATGCTTTTATCAACTCTGCAATAACGGGTGTTAACGGCGGATTAGTTATTACAGTTGCAGATGATCCATCAATGCACTCATCACAAAATGAACAGGACTCGCGCTTCTATGGCAAGTTTGCAATGATTCCGATTCTTGAGCCGGCAAATCAACAAGAAGCTTATGATATGGCTTATGAAGCTTTTGAGCTTTCTGAGAAATTTAAAATACCGGTAATGATTCGTATTACCACGCGTCTTTCACATTCGCGTTCTGGAATTGAAACCCGGGATTTAAAGAATGAAAACAAATTAAGATATCCTGAAGATCCAATTCAGTTTGTACTTCTTCCTTCAAATGCAAGGAAAAGATATAAAGGTTTACTAAACATTCAATCATTTATAGAGCAGGATTCAGAAAAATCAGTTTATAATACATACTTTCCTGGCAGAAATAAAAAATTAGGAATTATCGCCTGTGGAATAACTTACAATTATTTGATGGAAAATTTTCAAAGCACAAAATGTCCTTATCCGGTGCTTCAAATAGGGCAGTATCCGCTTCCATTTGTAAAAGTTGAAAAAATAACAAATGAATGCGAACATATTTTAGTTCTTGAAGATGGCTATCCATTTGTTGAAGAAATGCTAAAAGGATTTTTAGGTAAAGATAGTAAAATACTTGGCAGATTGGATGGAACAATTTCGCGTGATGGCGAATTAACTCCTGATATTGTTGCAAAGGCGCTTGGTCTTGAAGTAAAAAAAGGAATAAAAGGTCCAGCCATCGTTGCAGATCGTCCACCCGAACTTTGTGCAGGATGCAGCCACCGTGATATTTATAATGCACTAAATGAAACAATGAAAGAATTTGGTAAGCAAAAAGTTTTTTCTGATATAGGATGCTATACGCTTGGTGCGCTTCCGCCTTGGAATTCTATAAACTCTTGTGTTGATATGGGTGCATCAATTACAATGGCTAAAGGTGCCGCTGATGCTGGTGTTCATCCTTCGGTTGCTGTAATTGGTGATTCCACTTTTACACACAGCGGAATGACAGCTTTGCTTGATTGTGTTTATGAAAACACTCCCGTTACTGTTATCATCTCAGATAACTCAACAACAGCAATGACTGGCGGACAGGATTCCCACGCAACAGGAAGATTGGAAGAAATTTGCATCGGTCTGGGTGTAAAGCCGGAACACTTAAGAACACTTACCCCATTGCCAAAGTACCATGATGAAATGGTAAAAGTTCTTCGGGAAGAAATGTTATATGAAGGTGTTTCTGTGATTATTCCAAGAAGAGAGTGCATACAAACTGCAAGCAGAAGTAAGCGCGAGCAGAAAGTTAAAGTAGAAGAGGTAATTAAATGAAATCAGACATAATATTATCAGGTGTTGGGGGACAAGGAATACTTTCAATCGCTGCAGTAGTTGGAATGGCAGCACTGGAAAACCATCTTTACTTAAAACAGGCAGAAGTTCACGGAATGAGTCAGCGCGGCGGTGCTGTGCATTCTCATCTTAGAATTTCTGAAAAAGAAATTGCAAGTGATTTAATTCCTGAAGGCAGAGCAGACATAATAATTTCTGTAGAGCCGATGGAATCATTGCGTTACTTGCCGTGGCTTTCGGAAAATGGCTGGCTGGTTACAAACACAACTCCGTTTGTAAACATAACGGACTATCCGGATATGAAAGTGCTGCTCGCAGAGATTGAAAAACTTCAACATCACATTGCAATAAACGCTGATGAAATCGCAAGACAAGTAAAATCACCGCGCTCATCAAATATGGTGGTGCTTGGTGCGGCTTCTCCATTTATTGATATTCCATATCAATCACTTGAGAATGGAATTAGAAAAATCTTTGAAAGAAAGGGAGAGAAGATAGTGCAACTAAACATAGATGCACTTAAAGCCGGAAGAGAATTTTCAGAAGCGCATAGGAATTAATGTCTATTTTTCAAGTGTAAACAGAAAGCAAAATATTAACACCTCGTTTTAACGAGGTGGAAGGGAAAGCAACGCTATATAGTTATTAACCGTTTCAACGGTTTAATTTAAAACTTTTGAAATAGTTTTACGCAATAACAGATTTTTCATATCACCTATCTGAAGTTAGGTTTTATTCTTCTCCTTTAACATACTTTATTCCATACTTTTCTATGAATTCCTGATACTCTTCTGTAAAACTTTTTAGTCTATGATGTTCTTCCTGATTTTGAATATACTTTACTACTTTATCAAGACTAGATTGAGATACTGAAAATACTCCGTAACCCCTTGCCCAATTAAATTTTGGATTGATGATTCTTTCTTTATTTACCCAATGAGAGGAACTGCCTTTTAACAATTTGGCTAAATCTTCAATTGAGATATTTGTTGGTAGATCTAATAATACATGGACATGTTCGGGATTTATAAAAATAGTTTTTAGATAGATTGATTTCGATTTACAATAATTAGCTATAAAATCAGAAATTTTAATTGCAGAGTTTTTATCTATTATTTTTTCTTTGTTGAGCGTTGACCAGATAAGATGAATCCAAACTTTGGAGTATGAATGAAGTGACATTTCTTCGTCCTTGAATAAACCGTTAAAACGGTTTTATTCTTTTTAATTATTTATCTTCACCTGACTAAAGTCAGGTGTTAATTGTAGTTCTAAAATTAAGTCGTTCTTAACACCTCATTAAAACGAAGTGTTAGCTTAATCTTTTTTTTATCCACCATACAAAAGTTAGGTGTTGATTTAATATCACATTTTAACTCTTTGCCCACGCTTCTACATCATCAACTTCTTTTGGGATGGGGCGACCGAGAACTTTATAGCCGTTTTGTGTGACAAGAATGTTGTCTTCTATCCTAATTCCACCAAAGTTACGGTACTCTTCAACCTTATCGTAATTAATAAAGTTTTTAAATTTCTTCTTAGCTTTCCATTGATCGATAAGTTCAGGGATAAAATAAATTCCCGGCTCGCAAGTAAAAACAAATCCCGGTTGTAATTCCTTAGCTAATCTTAAATATGCCAATCCAAATTGATCGCTGCGTTTTGTCTTATCATCATAACCCACGTAAGCTTCACCAAGATTTTCCATATCGTGTACATCAAGTCCCATCATATGTCCAAGTCCGTGCGGAAAGAAAAGTGCGTGTGCGCCAGCTTTTACGGCAGCGTTTAAATCGCCTTTCATAATACCAATTTGTGATAAGCCAGCAGCAATAATTTTAGCAGCAGTAAGATGAACATCAATATGCTTTACTCCTGGTTTAATCATATTAATAGCATTTTTCTGTGCAGTAAGAACAATTTCATAAATCTCTTTTTGCCTATAAGAAAATTTTCCACCAACAGGAGTTGTGCGCGTAATATCGCTTGCATAATGAAGTAATGATTCTGCACCTGCATCACAAACAAGTAAATCACCATCCTTTAAAACGTTTCCGTGATAGTGATTGTGAAGAGTCTGACCGTTTTTGGATACGATAGGCGGAAAAGAAACTCCGCTGCCAATTGAAAGGGCAATGCCTTCTATCGCACCGGCAATATCACGCTCAACAATTCCGGGTTTAGCCATATGCATTGCCGTTGTGTGCATCTGATAAGCAATCTCCATAGCATATTCAATCTCTGCAACTTCTTCTTCTCCTTTAATTGAGCGTTGAGCAACAACTGCTTCAATTAATTTTTTTGAAACTTTACTTTTTAGTTTGTAAGGATTTTCATCCAGCAAATCTGCAAGCTTAAGCGTTTGATCACCGCGGTAAGTAGGAAGAAAATTAATTTTTACTTGTTTACTGATTTTTGCTTTAAGATATTTCTTTAGCTTATCAATAGATTCCGATTGTTCAACACCAATTTGAGCAGCAAGCTGTTCAAGTTTTGGCTGTGGTCCCATCCAAACAATATCTTCAAGAGAATATTCATAACCAAAAAGAATTTCTTTATTCTCATCAATATCAATTACGCCAACCATATTGGGTAAATCTAAACCAAAATAATATAGAAAAGTGCTATCCTGCCTAAACGCGTAAGTATTATCTGGATAATTCATAGCAGATTCATCATTGCCGGGGAATAAGATAACTCCGGTTTTAAATTTCTTTTTCAATTCATTTCTGCGATCTATATAAACTTGTTTATCAAACATAAACTCTCCTTAAAAGAATTGTTTTAATTAATCCTGATGTAAAATTATGTAATAATTGGCTGGATTTCCATAAGTGAGAAGAAATGAGATGTAGATAGTATAATTACTAAGTCACCTTACGCAAATCTGTGAAACCTTCGAGGTTTGGCCAATAATGTTGTTAAAATAATAGAAAAATTCTTAATTATTTCAGAAAACCTCGAAGGTTTTTATCAAATGTGCGTAACATAAGTTATTAAGTTTTAATATAGCTGCAGGATAATTTTCATTATTAATGTGCGGCTTTAGTTTTTACTTTTTTATTCGTAATCTCTTTCTCTTTTCTAAAGATAAAATACAATCCGCCAATAATAAATGGAATGCTTAACAGTTGTCCCATATCTAACACCATTCCTTTTTCAAAAGCCGACTGATTTTCTTTTAAGAACTCTACAAAAAACCTAAAACCAAATATCATTACTATTGCCAATCCAAACAAAAATCCCTGCTTAGATTTTTTTTTGGTTTTCATATAAGTAAAGTAAAGCACTATAAAAGTTATAATATAAAAAATTGATTCATAAAGTTGTGCCGGATGGCGCGGAACATCATCAACTCGTGCAAATATAAATGCCCATGGAACATCTGCTGCTCTGCCAATAATTTCAGAGTTAAAGAGATTACCCAATCTGATCAATGCACCGCCGAGAGCAACAACAATTACAATTCTATCTAATATCCATAGCATACTTTTATCTTTTTGTTTTTTCGTTAAAAGATAAATTGATATCAGAATTCCAATAGCTGCACCGTGACTTGCTAAACCGCCCTCCCAAACTTTTAATATTTCTATGGGATGTGATAAATAAAAAACAGGATCATAAAATAAACAATGTCCTAATCGGGCACCGATTACAGTACCGAGTATTACATAAATAGAAAGTTGCTCAAGATCGGCAAGTGATTTCTTTTCGAGTTTATAAATTTTTGTAAGAATTATATATCCGAAAACAAACGCTAACGCAAAAAGCAAACCATACCATCTTAATGTTAATGGTCCAAGCTTTACTATTTCAGGACTAACATTCCAGTAAATTGATGAGATGATCATTTTAGTTTGATAATTGTTTTATAATTAATCGTAAATATAGCTTGATGTGTTTAGTGATGCAAAAAATAAAAGAATCAGAATAAATTTGAAGTCATTTCGATGATGGCATTGCCAGAGAAGAAATCTGTAACCTGATATTTTCTTTAAAGTTTGGTTTTATTGAAATACAGATTCATCAGTCACGCAAAGGGATCCCAAAGGCAGAGGACACCTTCGAAACGGCTATTAAAAAGATTCCGAGTCAAGCCCGTAATGACAAATAATATTTATTCTTTCTTTTTTCTAAATCCTCTTTTTTTGCTTTTTGTTTCAACTGCATTGTTAGCAAGTTCTACACATTCTTCAAAAGTAAAAGATGCTGGTTCCCGATCTTTGGGAAGCTTAACGTTTTTCTTGCCTGCTTTTAGATAAGGTCCCCATCTGCCATTAAGAATTTGGTAAGTTGGATCTTCATCGAAAACTTTTATAAACTTTTCAGAATCTGCAACACGTTTTGCTTCAATAACGGTTATTGCATCTTCTTCCGAAATTGTATGAGGATCATAATCTTTCTTTAAAGAATAAAATTTTCCATCATGTCTTAAATAAGGACCAAATCTTCCAATGGCTGCAATAATTTCTTTGTCCTCAAAAGTACCAACAACTCTTGGAAGTTTAAATAATTCTAATGCTTCTTCTAAAGTTATTAATTCTAATTTCTGATCTCTTCGTATTCCCGCATACTCTGGTTTTGCTTCGGGGTCATTTGGATCTGTTAATTGCGCAACGGGACCAAATCGTGCCATACGAACTGAAACAGTTTTTTTTGTTTTTGGATCAACACCAAGAATTCTTTCACCGGAAGCCCGTTCACTTGTTTCTGTAGTATGCTCAACTATTTTGTGAAATGGGAAATAAAATTCTTTAAGCATTTTATGATAGCTCATTTTTCCCATTGCTATTTCATCAAGCTCTTCCTCCACTTTAGCAGTAAACTGATAATCCATTATTTGAGGAAAATGCTGATTGAGAAAATCGGTTACAATCATTGCAATATCAGCAGGGAACAATTTACCTTTGTCAGCACCTGTAATTTCAGTTTTCTTTTCGTGTTTAATTTCTTTCTTTTTATTTAAAGAAAGAACATTGTAAACGCGTTCGGTTCCCATCTTTTCTTCTTTATGGACATATCCACGTTTTTGAATTGTACTAATTGTTGGGGCATAAGTTGATGGTCTGCCAATCCCGAGTTCTTCCAGTTTTTTTACAAGACTTGCTTCTGTATATCTTGCCGGAGGACGGGTATATCTTTCTGTAGCAACTATTTCTTTCATATCAAGTTTCTGTCCAACTTTTAATGGTGGAAGAATCGATTCATCACCATTTTCACCATTCTCGTCATCAGTATCTTCAAGGTAAACTTTTAAGAAACCATCAAACTTTATTCCTTCACCTTTTGCAGTAAAGTAATCATCATTACCTGTAATTTTAATTTTTGCAGTAGTCCGTTCAATTTCGGCATCACTCATTTGAGAAGCTATTGCACGCTTCCAAATTAATTCATACAAAGCTTTTTCATCCTTTGGTCCATCAATCGTTTCCATATTAAAATCAGTAGGACGAATTGCTTCGTGAGCTTCCTGGGCAGTTGATGACTTAGTTTTAAATTGTCGTCTTTGCAAATATTGTTTGCCAAAATCATTTTTGATTGTTTGTTCAGCAGCATCAAGTGCAAAATCCGAAAGATTAACCGAATCGGTTCTCATATAAGTGATTTTACCTGCTTCGTAAAGTCTTTGCGCAAGAAGCATTGTACGTGATACGGAATAGCGTAATTTTCTGGATGCTTCCTGTTGCAATGTAGAAGTTGTAAACGGTGCTGATGGAGATCGTTTAACAGGTTTCTTTTCAACATCTTCAACAATAAAATTTGAACCTGAACATTGCTTTAAAAATTCCTCAGCTTCTTTTTCATCTTTTAAGAATCTTGCAAGCTCTGCTTTAAGAGTTGATTTATTTCCTTTTTCATCAACCACATCAAAATAAGCAGAAACCTTATAACGTGATTCTGAAATAAAAGAATCAATTTCGCGTTCACGTTCAACAATCAATCTTACAGCAACAGATTGTACTCTGCCGGCAGAAAGTTTTGATTTTATTTTTCTCCAGAGAATTCCTGAAACTTCAAATCCAACCAGGCGATCTAAAATTCTTCTTGCCTGCTGTGCATCGACCAGATGATAATCAATTTTTCTTGGATTTTTAACTGCGTTAAGAATTGCCGTTTTTGTTATTTCATCAAAAACAATACGCTTTATTTTTTCTTCTCCAAGCTCAAGAGCTTCTTTAAGATGCCATGATATTGCTTCACCTTCGCGGTCTTCATCAGTTGCAAGCCAAACTACTTCAGCTTTCTTTGATAATTTTTTTAATTCGGTTACAACTTTCTTTTTGTCTTCAGGAATTTTATAGATTGGTGTGAAGTTGTTTTCAATATCAACACCTTTGTTTTTCTTTTCAAGATCGCGGATGTGTCCGTAACTTGAAGTAACTAAAAAATCTTTACCCAAATAGCCTTCAATTGTCTTTGCTTTAGCGGGAGATTCTACAATAACTAAATTTTTTGCCATTATAACTTCATTAATTTGAAAAAAACGCTTGCAAATTAACCGATAAAAAAATCAAAATTCAAAGTTATTATTTTTATTGTGAGGCAAATAATTCGAATCCAATCAATTTTCTGATTATTTTTATAATAATATTTGTTAACAAAATCACAAAAATATTTTATGAATTTTATCAAAACATATAAATCATTGCTAAAACTAATTACGTTTCCATTTATAGTATTAATTAAAATTTATCAATTATTAATTTCACCACTATTCCCATCATCTTGCAGATACACACCAACCTGTTCGCATTACACCTTAGAGGCGCTAAAAAAGTATGGATTGTTTAAAGGCGGCTGGCTTGGTATTAAAAGAATTTCAAGATGTCATCCTTGGGGAGGAAGTGGTTACGATCCTGTTCCCTAAAAAGTACAATTGTAGCTCAGTCCGCCGTGGCGGATCAGTCTGAGGATAAGAGCCCATTTATTTAGAAATCGCAGAATGAATTCTTCGTTACATTTATTATGACAAAAAAAACATCATTCAAACAGAAACTTTTTAGAATCTTTAAATGGATATTTAAGTTTGCAATAATTTTCTTTGTTTTAACTGTACTGCTTGTATTTGCAATGAGGTGGATAAATCCTGTTACCAGTTCGATAATACTACAAAGACAAATTGTTAATTTCATAAAAGGTGATTTTGAATTAGTAAAATATCACTGGGTAGATTATGATTATGTCTCAAAGTATGTCCCGATTGCAATTGTAGCTGCAGAAGATCAAAACTTTCCCAATCATTGGGGATTTGATTTTAAACAAATTGAAAAAGCGATGAAACAAAATAAACGCGGAAAAAGAATTCGGGGTGCAAGCACAATTACCCAGCAAGTGGCAAAAAATTTATTTTTATGGGAAGGAAAAAGTTTCGTTAGAAAAGGGATAGAAGCTTATTTCACAATTCTGATTGAACTTTTGTGGGATAAAAAAAGGATACTTGAAGTACATATGAACATTGCAGAATTTGGTGAAAATATTTTTGGTGTTGGAATTGCCAGTATAGCATATTTTAAAAAACCACCCGATAAATTAACAATTAATCAAGCAGCATTATTAGCTGCAGTACTGCCAAACCCGATTAAGTATTCCGTAGTTAAACCATCCGGCTATGTAAGAGGAAGGCAAACCTGGATAATAAAACAAATAAATTCACTCGGTGGTCCGGATTATTTGAAGGATATATAACAAGAATTGTTATTCGTTTATTAAAACGGGAAAAATAATTCTGGATTTATTATTTCTAATTGATTATGTTCCTAATATAATTTCTATCAAAAAATAACGATATGAAAAATTTTCCTTCAAATAGATCATTTCAAAATAGTTTTCTAAAACACATTTCAATATCAAATCAACAAAAGTCGAGGTCATTATGAAAAAACTGTTATTGTCTCTTTTTCTGGTGCTGATTAGTTTTTCATCTTATGCTCAGTTAAGTGGAGATTATTATATTCCACAAGGGGCTAATCCACAGGGCTTTGCAACCCTTGCATCCGCAATCGACTCACTTAATAAAGTTGGTCTAAGCGGTACAGTTTACTTTTATATTGATGATAATCTGGCTGAAACAGGTTCACTTTTAAGAATGTACAGAGGAGATTTATCAGCAGCAAATAATCTCGTTATCAAACCCGCTCCAACAAAAACTCCTACAATCACAATTACAAGTTGCGCTTCAACGGGTCGAACAGCATTTGTCGGAATTACGTTGGATAGTACAAGTTACGTAACTTTTGATGGCTCAAACACGGTTGGAGGCACGACAAGAGATTTGACGATTTCTTTGAATGATGCTTCTGCAAGAATAGGAATCCAACTTTATGGAAATGCGGATGCGGTTGCTGTGAAAAATCTTATAATTAAATATGGACAAATTCCAGGGAGCACAAGCACTTCCAGAGGTATTTATGTAAATGGACAATCCACTGGTGTAACAGATGGATTTACAGTTGAAAATTGTTTAATTGGTGATGGCACATTTGATCCAGCATATGCTGTATCAGTAACAGGATATGGAACAGCACCCACAGTTAATGCTTCCAATGTTGTGATAAAAAATAATATTCTTTATGGTACTTTACGAAGGGTTTATTTTTACTTTGTCGGTACTGTAGGGACACCATGTGAAATAAGTGGAAATAGAATCTATGGCTTAATTGCTCCTCCTGATGCAAATGTGGTTTGGGGAATTTTATTTAATACATATAACGGTACTATAAATGTATTTAATAATGTCCTCAATTCATTAAGGCAAGCAACGACTGGCACTCAGGGAGTTTATGGTTTTGGAACGCTTAATGGACAAGGTTCTACAGAGCTTAATATTTATAATAATTTCTTCGGGGGCGATTTTATTCACTCAGGGACAGGAATACCGGCAAGTGTTGACGTGATTTCTTTTCAGGATGCTGCCGCAGGTGCAAAGGTAAAGATATATTATAATACGGTTGTTCTAAATAATATGACTAAATCTGCTAGCGGTAGAATGACTTGCTTAAGATTTAATCCAGCAGCAGGTTCAACTTTTGATATTCAAAATAATATTTTTGTTGATAAAAGAGACGGCATAATATCAAAAGCTATTATGTTTGGTGGATCAACCACAACATTTACATCAAACCATAATGATATTTTTGTTTCAGGTGTTGGTGCAAACATCGGCAATTATAATGGAACAGATCGCCTAACATTAACCGATTGGCAAACCGCTTCTGGACAAGATGCAAATTCTGTTTCTAAAGATGTTTTATTTGTATCAGATACAGATTTTCATCTAACAGGTACTTCCAATGGAGATCTTGATCTTCTTGCTACCCCGATAGCAGGAATTACAACAGACATCGATGGTAATACAAGAAGCAAGTTATTCCCTTATAAAGGTGCAGACGAAGGAACCATAAAATTATTACCACCTCTTGCTGGTGATTATTATATAGGTGCCCCAGGCACTGGTCCTGGCGGAACAGATCCACAATTTGCCACACTTAGAGAAGCTTTTGACGTTTTAAATGATGCCACATTTGCAGGAGATTGTCATCTCTATATCACAAGTGATATTACGGAAACATACACTCCAGCAGTTGGACTAGGGTTGGCAATTAATCCTACACCTTATACTGTTACCTTTAAACCTTATACTGGAGTACAACCTGTAATCACTTTAAATTATCCTTCTGATTTGAATGGCGGACCTTCCGGTGCATTAGTTATTGGAATACCAAGCAAGGGTAATATTAGCTGGGATAGTTTACGTACAACAAAAAATATTGTTATTGACGGTTCTAACACTGTTGATGGAACAACGAGAGATTTAACAATACAATCTGCTTTAACAGCTCAAAGAAATGCGTTCCCTCTTACTATCGTTGGTGATGTTTCAAATATGGTTGTTAAAAACACTAACATTTATTATAGAGCACAAGGTGTTAGTACTTCAGGAAATCTTTTTGTTAGCGCGGTTATGTTAAGATCAAGAAATTATTTAAATAAAAACTGGGTACCAAGAGATATATTATTTGAGAATAACCACATCAGTGCAAATTTTGATGGTGTAGTTCAGAGTGCACAAGGTTATGGATGCTATCAAAGTGGAACTCCAAACGTTCTTGATTATCCCCACAACATAACTCTTAAGAATAATCTTATTGAAGGGAAAAGAAGGGCGATTGCACTATATAAAGCAGGCAGCCATGATATTGTCGGCAACATTATTGTCCTAAATCAAAACATTGTAGCTAACACAACAAATGAAGCAATCTATGCCGTTGATGTTGATACAAACGCTGTCATCAATATTTATGATAACAGAATTTCTAAAATCTCGTCGATAACTAATGCGGCCAATAATGGAAATACCGCAATTAGTATTGAAACTTTCGGTACTTACAATATTTACAACAATATGATTTACGGATTTGAACTTACTGCAGCAAATCCTGTAGCATACTTAAGAGGCATAAAAAACTCTTCTGCATCGGCAACTTTGAATCTTAACTTTAATTCAATCTATATGGATAATCTTGCTGATATTGGAACTGGCACTGTTACATATCAGGGAATACTTTTATCTGATGGAACAAATAATTTAGCAAATAATATTGTTGTAAGTGCTGAACCTGATTTTGCTTCCTATTGTATTTATAGAAGTGGAGCAGCAGGGACAGTTACATCAAATTACAATGATTTCTATCCTGCTGATCCTACAAATGGAAATGTTGGTTACTGGAATGCTGCTGCAACCAAATCATTAACAGATTGGCAAACAGCTTCTTCTCAGGATGCAAACAGTTTAAGTGCTGATCCATTATTTGTTTCAGCGACAAACTTACATTTACTTAATACAACTTCTCCGGTTATGGGAAAAGGTATAGCAATTGCTGGTATAACAACAGATATTGATGGTGAGTTAAGAGATACCATTCCTGAAATGGGCGCAGATGATTTTCCAGGTGTAATCCCTGTTGAACTTGTTTCTTTCACAGCATCGTTAGATAAAAATAATGTTGTTCTAAAATGGCAAACAGCTACTGAGTTGAACAGCAGTTATTTCAGTATTGAAAGAAAGGTTGCTGGAAGTGAATGGGCTTCAATCGGTCGTGTTACTGCAGCAGGAAGTTCAACAAATCCAGTTGATTACAGATTTGTTGATGAAAAAGTTGTTGGTCCAAAATCTTTTTACAGACTAAAACAAGTTGATTTTGATGGTTCATACACTTACTCGAAAGAAGTTGAAGTTAATACAGAAATGCCAACAACTTTTGCATTAAGTCAAAACTATCCAAATCCATTTAATCCAACTACAAAGATTAATTACAGCGTTCCATTTGATTCTAAGGTAACAATTTCAGTTTATTCAATTACCGGTGAGTTAGTAATGGAATTAGTAAATAATAACGTTGCTGCAGGTTCATATTCTGTTGATTTTAATGGAAGTAACCTTGCAAGCGGAATGTATATTTACAAAATGGTAGCTGGCAGTTTTGTTCAAACTCATAAGATGATGCTATTGAAATAATCTTCATGATTTTATGAGTCGTTGTTTATAATACAAAGCCCCGTTTATGCGGGGCTTTTTTTTATCAAAAAAATTCTTGAAAAAATTAGATATAAATAATTATTTAACTAATAAATATCCCGGAAGGTTTCTATAGAAATAATATCTATGATCTTTACGTTTTTTTTATCATCATCAACATTATAAATAATACGCCAATCTCTGTAAGCCAGCGTGTATAATTTATCTTTTACTCTTCTCTTTTCGCTGTCTGTTTTGATTAGTGATATTCTTTTTCTGGCTAAATCTGTTGGATTAAATTCTAACTGAACACGTGCATAGTTTAATAAATTAGTTTTCTCTTTCTCCAATAATTCAAGAGCTTGTTCCTTAGCTTTTTTTTTGAATTTAATCTGATAAATATTTTTCAAATCAGTTTTTACCCAACCGGTTGAGACATCTGGAAATGAATCTGAGTATGGCAGATATGGTTTAATATCAATAACAGGAGTGCCATTTAATATATCAGATTCCGAAACAAAAATATTTAATCCTTCAACATTCTCCAGTTTAACGCAACTTAAGCCAATTTGATTTGGACGATAAGGCGCGCGTGAAGCGAATACACCAACCTTTTTCCCATCGTTTCGGGGTGGAGTTACTAATGGTTTCCAGTTTTTGCTGAGGTGAAATAAATAAATTATCCAGATGCGATCAAATCCTTCAAGATATTTAACTGCGTGTTCAAAATTATTATGTGGCTTCAATTTGATTATAGAAATATCTTTTCCAGCCAACACACCCTGGCGAGGAGTTTCATAGCGCTGTTTTAATTTTGATTCAACAATGCCAATGGGTTTTAGTATTATCTGATCAATCAAACTGAACTCTTGCAATGTAGATTTTGAAAATATTTCATTGTATAATATATGCCATTCGTATAATATCCTTAGGAATATTGTTATCAATATTTTCTTGTTTAAACACACCCTCCAATTGAAAACCCATTTCCCGGTTTATTCGGATGTTCCTCAGGTTTGTATCGAAAGTATATAAATAAATTTTTCTAAGATTCAGCCCATTCAAACCAAAGTTTAACCATAACTGTGTGGATTTTTTCCCGAGTCCTTTCCCTCTGTAATCTTGATCACCAATTAATTTACGCAATTCAGCTTTGCCATTTTTTTTATCGTAGTGTAAATATCCCATAATGCCAATGGGCTTGTTCTCAAATTCAATTAGACCAAAAATATTTTTTTTATTTAAAAAGAATTCCTCTGGCTCAAACTCAGTATCATCAATCATAGAGTGAATAAAATCAAGTCCTGAGTCTGCGTTGACCCAATTATGAATTAGTTTTTTATTCTTCTTATAATCAAGTGCTGAAATCTTCAAATCTTCAAAAATAATTGGCAGGGATTTAAAGACATTTGTGATTTGCTCATTGTTTTGTATGATATTGTTTGTCTGGCTCTTAGTTGCCAGATCAAGTATAGAACTTGCAAGACTAATGTAATCTTTTGGGGGTAGGCGAAAACCGTTCAGCTCATTAACAATACTCTTAAAAATTATATCTCTTGCCAGCTCATCATTTAGTTGTCCGGATTCGTTTGTTGACATTTTGTTATCCTCAAAAAAAATTTTTGCTCTCTCGTTTTATTTAGGATTAATTAAAATCGCCCGCTGAAAAATATATATATTTTCAATGAAGAATAACTGTTTTATATTTTAACTAATTAATATTTATCTTAAAGGAAATAGTTATGAAAAAGAGAGTTTTAGGGAAAGATGATTTAATAGTATCTGCAATTGGTTTGGGTTGTATGGGAATGTCTGAATTTTATGGTGATACTAATGATGATGAATCAATAAAAACAATTCATCGCGCGCTTGAACTCGGAATTAATTTTTTAGATACCGCTGATATGTACGGTGTTGGCAAAAATGAAATTCTTGTTGGTAAAGCAGTCAAAGGCAAAAGAGATAAGTTTATTATTGCGACTAAATTTGGCAATGTCCGTGGAAGTGATGGCAGCTTTTTAGGCGTTAATGGGAAACCTGAATATGTTAAGCAAGCTTGTACTGCAAGTTTGAAGCGGCTTAATATTGATGTGATAGATCTTTACTACCAGCATAGAGTTGATCCAAATGTTCCTATCGAAGAAACAGTTGGGGCAATGGCAGATTTGGTTAAGGAAGGTAAGGTTAGATTTCTGGGGCTTTCAGAAGCAGCGCCAAACACTATCAGACGCGCTTATAAAGTGCATAAGATTACCGCATTACAAACTGAATATTCATTATGGACAAGAGATCCCGAAATGGAACTTTTAGATTTATGTCAGGAACTAGGAATTAGCTTCGTGGCATATTCACCACTAGGAAGAGGATTTTTGTCTGGAAGATTCAAACCCGATCAGGGATTACCTGAAAATGATTATAGAAAAAATCACCCACGCTTTCAGAAAGAAAACATTGAGCATAACTTTAAACTTGTAAAGCAGCTAGAAGAGATTGCAAAAGAAAAAAATTGTACAACTGCCCAATTAGCACTTGCCTGGGTTCTGCATCAGAGAGATTACATTGTACCAATACCTGGCACAAAAAAAATAAAATATCTTGAAGAAAATGCTGCTGCTGTTGATATTAAATTATCGCAAGCTGAATTAAAGAAAATTAATGAAGCTGCGCCGATGGGATTTACTAAAGGTTTACGATACGCTGAACAAGCTATGAAAGCCGTGAATAAATAAGGTTAGCTAAGCTTATTTAACAATTAGATACGTTTTTTATGTATCAAAAAAAACAATAAATACGATATTAAAACATTAACCAATTTGCGGAGAGACAGGGACTGTTTTTATATACTCAAATACTTACATTTAAAAACAAAATCAACACAATTTGGATGTTGGTCTCAGAAAACTCTCAATAATTCAATATTAATTGGAAAAGAAGAACTAAATAGCTGGTAGGATATTGGATTTGATTTATTCATTCGGACATTTGATAATATAATAATTAAGTCATAAAGATATAGTAATGCATGAATTAATAATTATTTAACAATTATTTTAATGATAGACAAAATTTAACTCGAGGAGAATACTCTCTTTTTTTTAATTGGATAATCGACAAGAAAATATTCTGAATTTGGCTGATATTAAATGTCTTTAATATAGTTTATTGCGACAGATATAAAATGTAAAATGTAAGAAATAACTACCTGCCTATAATTTTAATTACAGGAACATTCAAAAAAGAATATAGTTTCATTTTTCATCCCTTTGATCGATTGATCGCTTTCTCGTATTATATAATTATTAATCAGTTTAAAATCTAATTCTGTAATCTGTGAGAAAATTATATGCTAGTTCTGAATTTTTCTAACATTCAAGTGTTTTTATAAATTTAAAACAAAAAATTGAACGTAAGGTTAAGAGGAAATAAACATTCTTTAAATTTTTCAACAGACAGCATTATTTATGCTAGAATAATTATTATTTTATTGAATTTAATATTAAGCTTGATCTATAATTTCCCACTTTGGAAATCATAGGAATCATCTTGCTATCTCTGATTCGCAATATGTTTTAAAATTTTAGAAATATTAATTTGACATCAATGGTTAAAAAAGTTAAATTATAGTTAAACGTTTAACTAAATTTACTGAGTTTAGAATGAAGCCAACTATTAAAGATGTTGCCAAGAAAGCCGGTGTATCTATAGCTACTGTTTCATTCGTTATTAATAATTCTAAACACGTCTCTCCCGAAACCAAAAATAGAATTCTAAAGACAATTAAATCCCTCAACTATCAACCTTCAAAATCAGCAGTAAATTTAGTTTCAGGTAAAACGGGTAACATAGGTTTTATTCTAACAGACGATCATTTTCTCCGCACGGAACCTTTCTATACTTTAATATTTTTAGGAACTGAATTCGAAGCTCGTAGCGAAGGGTACTACATTTTGCTCACTTCAGTAAGACCTGATTTTAAGACAGATGATCCCTTACCTAGATTTATAACTAATAGAAGTGTTGATGGAGTTATAATAGCAGGCAAGATTCCTCATGATCTGATTGAACGCATTTCTTCTTATAATCTTCCAACGGTTTACATTGATTACATTCCCCCAACTAATTGTTGTAATCTTGTCTTAATAGATAATACTCAAGGTGGTTTGATTGCCACCAATCACCTGATCAGTTTAGGTCATAAAAATATTGCTTTTATTGGCGGGGACATAGAGCATCCAAGTTTGTCTGACAGATTAAACGGGTATAAGCAAGCTTTAGAAAACGCTAACATTCCGGTAAAAAATAATTTAATAATAGTAGATGCAAAATATCCGGATAGACAAAATGGATTTAATTCCGCTAAAAAACTATTTTCAAAAAATAAAGATGTAACGGCGGTTTTTGCTGGTAACGATGCAATGGCAATTGGGGTGCTTAATTATTTGAAAGAAAATGGATACAATGTCCCACAAGATGTTTCGATAGTTGGATTTGATGATGTTGAGGTTGATTTGATGCTTAATCCACCCCTTACTACAATAAAAGTTCCCAAAATTGAATTGGGTGCAGAAGCACTAAGACTAATGGTTAATACTTTAAAGAATAAAAAATCGTTATTAAAAAAAATACTTATTCCTGTAGAATTAATTGTGAGAGAATCAACCTCGTTTTGCAAAGTAAAATAAAAAACTATGCTTGCTGCAATTTTTAACGGAAATAAAAATATTACCCTAAGTGACTATCCTCTTCGGGCACTTGAAAAAAATGAGCTACTTATTAAAGTAACTAATTGCGGTATTTGTGGTACCGATAGACATATATATGACGGCACAGCTCACTCAAGTGTTCCTGTTATATTAGGGCATGAATATAGTGGAATTGTTATGGAGAAAGGTGGCTCAGATACTGAATTTCGCATTGGTGACAAAGTTGCAATTGATCCAAATATTTATTGTGGGCATTGTAAATACTGTCGAAAAGGGATGGTGAATTTCTGCGAAAATCTTAAAGCACTTGGAGTTACAATAAATGGTGGGTTCGCAGAATACTCTATTGTTCCTACCTCTCAGGCTTATCTTCTTCCACGAGACATTGATCTATCCATTGCTGCTTTTGCTGAACCACTGTCTTGTTGTTTAAGGGGTATCCAGCAGGCAGATATTAAAACTGGGAATAATGTGGTAATTATAGGTGGAGGATCTATTGGATTAATGATGGTTCAATTAGCTAAAAATGCCGGCGCATCAAAGCTAATATTGATTGAGCCAGAGTTAAATAAACAAAGCTTAGGGATTGAATTAGGTGCTGATTATTCGTTAAATCCTTTTGATGAAAAAATATTTGAAGCAATTAACAATCTAACCGAATCACATGTAGATGTTGTTATTGAATGTGTAGGTAATATTAAATCTGTCGATACAGCAATAAAAGTTTCTGGTAAAGGTGGGAAGGTAGTTGTATTCGGTCTTACTCCTAAAGATCAGAATATCACTTTGAATCTTCAATCTCTGTTTCAAAAAGAGTTGAAAATTTTTAATTCATACCTAAATCCATTTACTTTTCAATCTGCGATTGATCTCTTGATTAATAAAAAAATTAACGTTCAAAAATTAATAACAAAAAAAATTCATTTAAAAGATATAGTAAGTTTTTTTTCTGATAGTATTATTTCCAGTAACATTAAAGTTCAATTAATCAACAACTAACTTATAGGAGTAGCTATGCATAGTATTAACAATAGTTTTCGATGGTGGACGGGGATTGCCTTCATTTTAGTGCTAGCAGTTATAATTCCTTTGCAAGCGCAAAGTGGAATAAATGAATTCGGCAGTTTCGAACAGCAATTACCATCATACTGGACAAAGGGGGCAGTGCCAGGTG
>DAIRCT010000008.1:5094-29363 GCA_036796535.1 Ignavibacteriaceae bacterium | reverse complement strand
TAAGAATCAGTGTATGGATAAAAGGAGTAGGATTATATCCTGATTCAGCAGCAGCAGTAGGAGATCAATGGAGTGTAGCGATAACCCCGATATTCCATAACACGATAGGCAACAATGCAGGATGGGGAGAATTCTGGTCAAGAGATATTCCATTGAAGTTCCCTTATGCAACATCGTTTGACTGGACACAATTTTATGTAGATGTACCAGTTCCGGATGGCGCATTAGCATTATCAGTAAGATTGCATCCATTAGGCAGGTTCAGAGGGACTGTTTATATGGATCAATTACAGATAAAGAAAAATGGAGTTACAGACGTAAATAACCAGTTGGAAATACCTACTAATTACGACTTAGCTCAGAACTATCCAAATCCATTTAACCCGAGTACAATCATCAGTTATTCGCTTCCAACAAGTTCTAATGTTAGACTTGTAATTTATGATTTGCTTGGACGTGAAGTTAAGACTTTGATTAATAACGAGCAGAATGCTGGAAATTATAAAGTTCAATGGAATGGAGATAATAATTTCGGTTCAAAAGTTTCAAGTGGAACATATATATATACAATTAGAACTGGTGATTTTTATCAGGCACGGAAGATGGTTCTTTTGAAGTAATATATTATTAATTAAGGGCACCTGATTTAGGTGCCCTCTTTTAAAACTATCAAGTACAAATAATAAATATTCATTTAATGTAAAAATAGGTGGATGTAATGTTCACTATTACTATTCGTAATAAATTATTCGCTTTATTGATTTGTTTATTGATTTTCCAATTAGGAACCTTGGTACAAGCTGGTACTACCGGGAAGATTTCAGGCAAAATTATTGATAAAAAAACAGGTGAAGCTCTAATAGGAGCCAATGTTATTATTATTGGCACTACAATGGGCGCTTCATCAGATCTGGATGGTAATTATTATATTCTAAACATACCACCGGGGGAGTATCAGGTAAAGGCCTCTATGGTTGGATATTCTTCATTTACTATTCAGAAAGTCAGGGTTTCTGTTGATCAGACTACAAAACTTGATTTTGAATTAACCTCAGAGTCTATTGAGCTATCGGATGTACTTGTTACTGCTGAAAAACCTCTTGTAAGAAAGGATTTAACATCTACCGAACAAAATATAAGTGGAGATAATATTTCTATGCTTCCACTTGAGGATGTTTCTGCAGTTGTTAATTTACAAGCGGGTGTAGTAGATGGACATTTTAGGGGGGGTAGAAGCAATGAAGTTAAGTACATGATAGATGGCGTTCCGGTAAATGATGTATACTCTGGACAGTCTTCCTTATCAGCCGAAGTAAACAGCATCGAAGAAATTCAAGTACTAACAGGTACTTTTAATGCTGAATATGGCGAAGCCCTGTCGGGAGTCGTTAATCAGGTGACTAAAATTGCTGGCGATAAACTTGAAGGAAATATTTCGGCATATTCAGGGGACTATATCAGTTCGCATAAAGATATCTTTACTTATATAGATCACGTCAGTCCATCCAATGTATACAATATTCAAGGAAATTTGAGCGGACCAATACCGGGCTTAGAAAATTTTGTAAAATTCTTTTTCTCCGGTCGTTATAATTATGATGAAGGTGCAATTTATGGACATAGGATTTTTAATCCTTCCGATTCTTCTAATTTTACTGCAAATAATCCGGCTGATTGGTATATAGGAGCCACAGGTGATAAAGCGTATGTTCCCATGAACTTCAATAAAAGATTGTCACTGCAGGGTAAACTTGCTTTTAATGTAGGTGGAGGGAAAGGAATCGTTCTTTCTGGTTTGTACCAGGATATAAAATATAGAGACTATGATCATCTTTATAGACTTAATCCAGATGGTGATTATAAAAAATTTCAAAAGAGTTTTTTAGGTATAGCAAGTTATACATTGTTGTTAAGCAACTCGGCATTTATAGATTTTTCAGTTTCCGGTCTGAGATCAGAGTTTAAACAATATGTTTATGAAGATCCCCTTGATCCGCGGTATGTTGATCCAAACAGAAAAAAAGATGTTAGCGGTAATGCATTCTTAACAGGTGGCACCGAAAATTGGCATTTTAATCATACCACTACAAGCTTTACAGGCAAATCAGATTTTACCTGGCAGATAGACAATATAAATCAAGTTAAGACTGGAATTGATTTTACATATCATGATCTTACATATAAAGATTATCAGATTATAATTGATGCAACATCCAACTTTAAACCAATGTTACCTCAACCAGGTGCATTTAATTATAATACTTATCAAAGTAATCCTTTTCAATTTGCATATTACATTCAGGATAAAATAGAACTCGATTATTTAATTGTTAACTTTGGTTTAAGGTATGATTATTTTGAACCTGATGGTAAATATTTAAAAGATCCTAATAAAATAAATTTATTAGATGAACTTCAGCCACCTTTCCCTGATTCATTATTATTAAAAGCAAAACCTAAACATCAATTAAGCCCACGCATAGGATTATCTTATCCAATATCAGATAGAGGGGCAATTCATATTTCGTATGGTCACTTTTTCCAGATACCTCCTTTCGAAAACCTGTATCGTAATCCTAATTTCAGAATTCCATTAACAGGCGATTTCCCTGAGAATATAGGCAACACGATTGGAAATGCGGATCTTGAACCACAACAAACAATTATGTATGAAATAGGATTACAACAAGCACTAACCGATGAGCTAGGAATCACAGTTACAGCTTATTATAAAGACATAAGAAATTTATTAGCATCAGAAATTTTTATTAAGAATGAATTCAGAAAGTTCAGCAAACTTATTAATAAAGATTATGGCTCTGTAAAAGGTATAACATTGTCTTTTGAAAAGAGATTTACTAACGGTATTGGAGCAACAATAGATTATACTTTCCAGGTCGCAAAAGGCAGCGCTTCGGATCCTAATGCTGCATTTAATTATGCACAGTCCAATCCACCAATAGCGCCCAATAAACAACTTGTACCATTGGACTGGGATAGAACACACTCCCTGAACTTTACTCTTACAATAGGTGTTCCCGGTAATTATATCGCAAGTTTTATTGGTAGACTTGGATCCGGTTTACCTTATACTCCATCTTTACAAAACCAAAGGACAGGACTGGAAAATAGTGACAACAGACCGGCTTTTTACGATGTAGATTTTTATGTAACCAAATACTTCGAATTGGCTGGCCGACAACTTTCGGTATTTCTTAAAATCTTTAATTTATTTGATACCCTAAACGAGGTAAATGTTTTTGGTGATACAGGAAGAGCAGGAGATACTTTAGAGCTTACAAGAAATCAAACACCACCTAGAGGTGTAAACACGCTTAAAGAATTTTTTACCAGACCAGACTTTTATTCATCTCCTAGACAAGTTGTTCTTGGATCTGAGATATCATTTTAGATTTTTATTTTGGAGTTAAAATGCTGTGGACGAAAAATAGTTTTACTTATATCATCCCTATCTTAATCTTTATAATGATTAGTTCAAATTTATTAAATGCTCAAAGGATTGTTGATAAGAATAAGGGAGACCATAACCAAACTAAAAAAGGTTATATGGATGGTAATCTTGCCGCTACTGTTTATTATAACTTCGGTGAAATTGCCGACTGGAAGAATGAGCCAAGCAGAAGTGGAGTTTGGCCTAAAGGAACTAATCATACTTATGTTGATGGAGTTGCAATCATTGTTCAAGCCGAAGCAACTGATCCGGCTGGAAAATTAATTCATCCTCTTGAATCAAACTATTATGAGTTTACACGATTCAATAGTGCAACAGGTGTAACCTATGGCTGGTGGCCTCTACCGGGATACAATGCGCCCTACAGTTCGGCTCCAGCTAGAAGCGATATCCCTTCTACCTGGCCTGATAAATGGCCAGATAGAACTTCAGATTGGAATGGAAGCTGGAATGGGTTTTTTGGGAAGGGAATTTTTAATGCTGATGTTGAAACTTATTTTGTTTTTGATGATAATGAGGACAGGGAATATTTATTAAAAAATAATTTTAAACCTGATGCTGATGATCCTACAAGAGGTGGACTTGGCATGCAAGTAAAAGCTCGCGGTTTTCAATGGTCGCAGGTACTTGCCGAAGATGTTATATTTTGGTATTACGAGATCACAAATATGGGTACTTATGATTATCAAAAAACTTTATTTGCGCAATATATAGATTGGGGAATTGGTGGACACGATAATTCATCTAATAACGCGGGTGATTATAATGAACTCTTGGACATATCTTATGCGTGGTCAGTTGTTCCTTACGGAAGCCCCGGAAATTGGAGCCCCGTAGGTCTTGCCGGTTACGCATTTCTTGAAAGCCCTGGTGTCCCTGATGATAATAAAGATAATGATTCTGATGGACTGACAGATGAAAAAAGAAGTAATAGTGCCTCAGTATATATAACCAATCCTAATCAGGATCCATTTTTAAGAAATGCATTTCAGGATACAACAACATTTCGTGAGTTTTATGGATATTCATGGAGACCTCATTGGGATGCAGATGAAAATGCCAATTGGAAATCATACACTGATTTAAATAATAATGGCGTTTGGGACAAAGGGGAACCGTTAAATAATGATGTTGGTTCTGATGGCGTTGGTCCTTTCGATGCAGGTTATTCCGGGCCGGATGCAGATGGTACGGAAGGAAATGGGCGCCCTGATCAAGGCGAACCAAATTTTGGCATACTTGATAAAGATGAATCGGATCAGTTAGGTCTTACTGGTTTCAAAATTTATGCTGTACATACTTATGAGCTTGATAATGATGAAGAAAACTGGACTGTACTTTCCGGACTTCCTTCACCGCATGGTCAATCACTTATTGGAGTAAATCTTGCCAACTATTTTTCTTGTTACCTTTTTAGTATGAACGGAAGAAATACTTATTCAGTTGATACAGGAGTATTACAGGAAGAAGGTGAGACGGAAAGATTTTCTATGTCAATGATATTTGGAATTTCAAAAGATGATCTTTTCAGAAGGAAAAAAACAGTACAGCAGATATACAATGCAAATTATCGTTTCGCAAAACCACCTGAAAAACCAATTCTAACAGCAGTGCCAGGTGATCATAAAGTCATTTTGTATTGGGATGATAGAGCTGAAAGAACATTCGATGAATTTTACCAGAGAATTAATTTTGAAGGATACAGAATCTATAGATCAACAGAACCAAATTTTCTTGAAAACAAAATCATTACCGATGCTTATGGCAAACCTATTTTTAGATCTCCAATTGCTCAGTTTGATGTTATTGATGGTATAAAAGGTTTACATCCAATAAATGTAAATGGCGCAATGTTTTATCTTGGCGACGATACAGGTATTAAGCATTCCTATATCGATACTACTGTACAGAATGGGCAAACTTACTATTATGCAATTGCAGCTTATGATAAGGGTTACACAACCACTACGATTGAAGGAAATTTTGAAGGTATTCCGCCTTCAGAGACAACAACAATTCTAAAGAAAGATATAAACGGAAATATTACTACAGATATAAATACAGCGGTAATAACTCCAAGAGCGCCTGCGGCTGGTTACCTTGCACCGGAAGTTGCTTCGTTTGTAGGAAGTGGACCCGGTACAGGAAATATTTCTATTTCAATTCTAAATCCTGACTCGATAAAGAATTTCAATACTTATCGGTTAGTGTTCAATGAAAATACCCCATACCAAAATTCTGCTCATCCAGAGTATTCTCTGATTAATGTTGCACAAGGCGATACTTTGCTTAGCAAGCAGAGAATAAATGGAGTTGAAGAGCAAACTCCTGTGCTTGATGGATTTACAGTCGATATAAAAAGTGATACCGCAGTAACAATTGATTTTGATAAAACTGGTTGGATAACAGGGAACAGCAACTATATTATGCAGGTAGGATTTGATTCGAGATATCAATCCGCCTATTTAGGAAAAAAAATTAACTATCCCGCTGACTTTGAGATAAAACTTACAGAACCTGGTCAAGGAGATCTGTCATTTCCTGCAACGGCTTTCAGTCAGCCGATACAATCGAATATTATCGTAAATAACCTGACTGAAGGGATAGAACATTTTCAGTTTATTTTCCGGGATGCAAATTCTGATAAAATTTTTAATGCAGGGGATGCAATATTTTTTGTATTTGGTGATTCGCTTGGTAAAAAAGCCACTAATTTTTCAAATTTACATGTAAGCTGGTCCGTTTCATTATTTAAAGATACAACAATAGCTGAAGATAAGCAGAGAGCGCCTCAGTATGGGGATGTTTTTAAAGTTGTGAACAAAAAACCATTTAGAAATAATGAGTTCTATGAATTCACATTGAAAGGTCAGGGATTTGATAAAACTAAAGCTGCATCTGACCTGAACAATGTATCTGTCGTCCCAAATCCTTACGTGGGAGCCGCTTCCTGGGAACCTTCTACAACCGAAGTAGGACGCGGTGAAAGGCGTATATATTTTATGCATCTTCCGAGTGAATGTACAATTAGTATTTATACAATTAGTGGAAAGTTTGTTAAGAAGATAGAACATTCAAGCTCAATCTCTGATGGACAAGAAAGCTGGGACCTAGTTTCCAAAGATGGGATGGATATCGCTTACGGAGTTTATGTTTATCATATAGATGCTCCTGGTGTTGGTCAAAAAGTTGGAAAGTTTGCGGTGATAAAATGATGAAAACAAAAAAGTTCAAATTATTGCCTGAGGTTGCTATGAACAATTTTACAAGCACAAAAATATTTTTTTCAATTCTAATTTTGTTATTATTAAATCAAACTCTCTATTCCCAAAATGTTTCAAAAACAGGAACCACTGCAGCATCATTTTTAGAGATAGGAGTTGGTGCTTCTGCGAATGCAATGGGTGGTGCGTTTGTAGGGCTTGCAAACGATGCCTCCGCTTTATATTGGAATGTTGGCGGGATAGCAACATTAGATCAGTATGAAGCAATACTTGTGCATACCAATTGGATTGCGGATACAAAATTTGATTATGCAGGTCTTGTAATCCCCCTTGGTGATTTTGGGAATTTGGGATTGAGTTTTACAGCACTATCTATGGAAGATATGAAAGTTACAACGGTAGAACAGCCCGATGGTACCGGAGAAAATTTTAGCGCTTCCGATATTTCTGTTGCATTATCATTCGCCAGAAAATTTACAGATAGGTTTTCGGTTGGTATCACTGCCAAATATATTAAGCAATCAATCTGGCATATGAGTGCATCTGCATTAGCGATAGATGCAGGTACAGTTTTTAGAACCGATTTATTTGGAGGGATGACCATTGGTGCTGTAATGTCAAATTTTGGAACTCCCATGCGTTTAGATGGAAGAGATACAAGATATTTTATAAGTGTTGATCCAACAAAACAAGGTTCAAATGATAGAATTCCCACAAATATTGAACTTGATTCATGGGATTTACCACTTTATTTCCAGATTGGAGTTTCAACAACTGCATTGCAGAATGATAATTATAAATTTACTATCTCTGCAGATGCATTAGTCCCAAATAATGATTATCAAAGCTTAAATGTTGGTGCAGAATTTTCATTTATGGAATACTTTTCAATAAGAGGTGGATATAATTCTTTGTTTCTAAAAGATGCTGAAGGAGGACTTTCATTTGGTGCCGGTGTGAACTCTAAAATGCTTCTAAGTTCAGCACTCGTGAGATTTGACTATGCATTTAGAGATTTTGGGAAACTGAATAATGTACACAGTTTTTCAATCGGGATTAAATTTTAAACTAAATTTTTTCAATTGTATTGAGAGTATATAAAAAGTTTTTCTTGAAAAAATTAATTTTAATATCGTTCCTTTTGATTTCGTCTAAGATTTATAGTCAGGATATTTTTCTTGAACAAGAAAATAATTCGACGAAAAGAGATCAAATTGTAGCAGAAGTCGGAAATATTAAAATTACTTCTGAAGAATTTATCTATAACTATGAGTTTGGACCCGCCTTTACAAAAAGGAGTAAAAATTCAAAGCAAAGACATCTGGAATATATGATTAATGAAAAACTGCTTGCATTAGCTGGTTATGAGAATGGAGTTATGGAAAAAGAAACCGCAAAAAATATTTTCAATGATATAGAGTCAGACCTGGCTACTGAAGAAATGTTTCAGAAAGAAATATTACCACAGGTTAAAATAAATGATTCTGAGATTGAGAGACTCATTGAAAAAAAACAAACAGAATACCAGCTCAGATGGCTTTATACTGATGACTTACAAATGCTAAAAAGTTATGTAAAGGAATTACAAGTTGGTATAACCTTCGATTCGCTTTTTTATACTCAGCTGAACGATTCAGTTCTAATTGATGACAGACAGTTAACGAGCAGTTTGTATAATATCTATATGAAAAATCCTCAGTTTGCCCAAATAATCGATACGCTTAACCCCGGGAGAATTTCCGATCCAATACATACTGATGATGGTTGGTATATAATTAAAATTGATAATATTGTAAAAAATATGATTACTAATGAAACTGAATATAACAAGTTAAAATCTGAATCAGTAAATGCGATTACAAAAAGTAAATTGGATATTTTATCAGATCAGTATGTAAAGGAATTATTTATAGACGAAAATCCAATAATAAAACGCGACGTATTTAATTTACTCAGATCTTATATTGGAAAATTTATACTCGCACCGGAAAAGTATTCTGAATGGGACCTTGATAAAAAATTAGATGTTGCATTAGATAATCTTGGATTAAAGAGAGGAGATCAGTACCAGGGTTTAACTTTAGTAGAATCTAAAAATCAAAAAGTATCTTTAGATGAATTTATCATCTGGTACAGGAATCGTGAACAATACATTAAGTTTTTGAAAAATGATCTAATTAATTTTTCAAAATCTTTAGAGGATTTAGTTTGGCTAATGGTGAGAGATAAACTGTTGACTAATAAAGCAATTGAAAGAGGATATGATAAATCCCTTTGGGTACAAAAACAATCGGATTGGTGGAAAGATAAAATATCATACAGCGTTTATAAAAATGATTTGGCAAATTCAATTACTTTGAGTTCAGAAGAAATCAGTTTGATAAAAGAAAATAAAAAATCACAATCAGAAATTTTAAGTGAAGAATTATCAAAAAAAATATTACATAGAATCCTTGAGTTAAAAAAGAAATATAAAATTAAAATTAATGAAGATTTGCTTAATGAAATAAAAGTTTCTTCTGAAAATGATAATAAATCCATTGAGCTTTACATCGTTAAGCGCGGCAATCTGATACCAAGACCAGCATACCCTTCTATTGATAATGATTGGGCAAGCTGGGAGTAAATCACAAAATGAAATCTTTTCTTAAAATAATAATTATAACATTATTTGGTGTTAGTTTATTCAGTTGCAGCGGAAGTAATAAAAATTCTCGTGATGCAATAGTATACTGGTGTTCAAATAACAACGATGAAATACAATTTGCAAAAATAATTACCGAAGAGTGGAACAAGAATAACCCTAATGATAAGATTAAATATCAACCGGTTCCCGAGGGGCGATCGAGTGAGGAAATTATACTTGCCGCTGTTGTGGGCAAAACAACTCCCGACATTTATTCTAATATGTGGCAGGGAGATGTTGAAGCATACGCTCAGGCAGGAGTGTTAGTTGCTCTTGATACTCTGAAAGGTTTTCTTGATTTTCTTTATGAACGTTGCGATAGTTCCGTTATAGAGGAAATTAAATCACTTGATGGCCACATCTACCAAATACCGTGGAAGATAAACCCTATTATGTTAATTTATAATGTAAACTTGATAAATGATTTAAAACTTCAAGGTCCCCCCAAAACATATAGTGAATTTTTTGATGCCTCAAGAAAATTTCAAAAAGATCTTAATGGTGATGGATATATAGATAGATGGTTTGGCTACTCTGAAGTGCTTGTAACCTGGTGGCAAAGATTTTTTGATTTTTATCCCCTTTACCTTGCATCTTCAAATGGTGCTCCTTTAGTGAAAGATAATAAAGCCGTATTTGACAATAAGTATGCTGTGGGTGTATTTAGATTTCTCCAAACACTTTATGAAAGAGACTATTTTCCAAGAGAACAAATTTCAGCAAGGCAGGATGTCTTTTTATCAGGTGTTATCGCATCAAGATTTACGGGTCCTTGGGAAATTGCCCACGCAGAAAAATTTAAACCGAAAGGGTTTAAATATGAATATACTTTTATGCCGGTGCCTGATGATCATAAAGGACCCATTTATACTTATGGGGATCCTAAAAATATAGTCATATTTAAGACCTGTAAATATCCTCAAGCCGCATGGAATTATATTAAAACTATGATTAATAATAACGGTGATCTGAAGCTTTTAGAGATAACAAATCAATTACCAAGACGAAAGAATCTTAATAAAGATCCTTTTTTCACCTCATATTTTATTAAAAACCCAAAGATGCAAATTTTTGCTGAGCAATCTAAATATGTCAGAGGTACGGATGCATCGCCTGTGCTTAAGGAAGTTTTTGATTTAATTTCACAGGAGTATGAAGCTTGTGTAGTTTATGGAAAGAAAACACCGGAACAGGCAATAAAAGATGCATCTGATGCAGTTAACTTATTATTTCTTAAATAAGATCATCTAAAATGGTAAATAGAAAAAAAATACTGCCTTACCTACTCGTTTCACCTTATATAGTACACTTTGTTCTATTTGTTGCGTTCCCCGTTGCCTTCTCTATTATATTAACTTTTCATAAGTGGAATATAATTTCACCAATGGAGTTTACGGGAGTAAGCAACTATATCAGATTATTTAACGATAAAACTTTTTTTAAGTCAATGGTTAATACCTTAATATTTTTGGGTATTCATATTCCTCTTCAGATAATTGTTGCTCTATTTCTTGCAGAGATTCTAAATCAAAAAATAAAATTACAAGGGGTATTCAGAGGAGCGTTCTTCCTTCCTGTAATTGTATCCGGAGTTGTAGTTACGATTTTATGGCAGCAATTATATGGATTTGATACGGGTCTGTTGAACAGATTACTTACAGGAATCGGGCTGAATAAAATCGGTTGGTTAACTGATCCAAATATTGCAATGACTTCAATTGCAATAATGGCCACATGGAAAAATGTTGGACTTTATATTATTCTATTTCTAGTTGGTCTTCAAACCGTTCCGATACAGTATTATGAAGCTGCCGATTTGGAAGGAGCAACACATCTGCAAAAATTCTTTAAGATTACGTTGCCAATGATAAATCCAACAATATTTATGGTAGTTATTCTTTCAACCATAGGCGGCTTCTCATTATTTATTGAACCCTATATTATGACTGGCGGAGGGCCACTTAATAGTACTATGTCCGCGGTACTTTATATTTATAAACAGGGATTTTTCTATTATCACATGGGATATGCTGCGACACTGGGATTGTTTTTCGCACTAATAATTTTAGCTGTTGTCATGATTCAGAAAAAATTTATAGAGAAAGATCATTGAAAATATTTAAAACAATATTGTTTTATGCTGCTCTTACAATAAGCGCATTAATATTTATATATCCATTCTACTGGATGGTAATAGCGTCAATAGCTCCTGAAAATGAAATAGGCAACTTAACACTTGCACCTTCATCATTAACAATAAATAGCTATTCGCAGATGGTTGAGAAGATTCCAATTGGTGGAGCATTTATTAATAGTCTCATTGTGGCCTCCTCAATTACGATTGGAGTTTTAGTTTTTGGTTCTATGATTGGTTATGCACTATCAAAACTCTCTTTTAAAGGCAGGGACTTAATTTTTTACATAATCATTTTTACGATGACATTACCTTTTCAGATTACACTTATTCCACAATATATAATTATGGTAAAGTTTGGCTGGATAGATACTTATTTAGCCCTGATTGTGCCATATTTAATAAACGCCTTAAGCATAATAATGTTCAGGCAATATTTTAAATCCATTTCTGATAGTTTGATAGACGCAGCCAGACTTGATGGATGTAATGAGCTGCAAATAATCTTCAGAATACTTTGGCCGAATTCTCTACCGGCAATAGTAACAATTGGAATAATAACCTTTATGGCTTCCTGGAATGAGGTACTGTGGCCATTAATTGTTATACGAGATGAAAGTTTGATGACAATGCCGCAGCTTGTTACTTTGTTCGCTGTTGGAGGAAGAGCGGAATCCCAGTTGGGTGTAAAACTTGCCTCAGCAGTTGTTCTTGCATTACCTATCGTGCTGGCTTATTTGTTTTTCCAGAAATATTTTATTCAAAGTATGGCCTCTACAGGATTAAAAGAGTAGAAAGATTTTATTAGATATGATTCAAAGACTTACACCAAAATTATTTCCTGATCCCAAAAGAGTTTTACTTCAATTTTTCGAATTAAACCCTGCAAGGACAAAGAAAGTTATTCAGAGAGTGTCTTCATTAGATGAAAAAGAAGTTATTAACATTCTTAATAAGGTTTTTAATGATTTTTCTAAAAGACATAAAAATTTTGAAGAAATTGTTCTCTCAAATTTTAAGAAAGTCGAAAAGTATATTCAGTCCCCCGATCAAATGAGTAGCGACAGGAAGCTGCTAATAGGTTCATATTTCTCAAAAGAATATTCAATAAGTGCTGCTGCTCTATTCAATCCATCAATGGTACCCCATCCAGATCAAAGTAAAATAGAAAAAGATTCACTTAGATTCGTTATGAGTCTTAGAGCAACCGGGGAAGGTCATATATCGTCTATCGAATTCAGGGAAGGTATCATTGATAAAAATTCTGAAGTCCATTTACAAAAAAAATCGAGATATATAACTCAACCCAAAATAATAAAATTAAAGCAGGATGAAATTTTAATTGAAAAACTTAAGTATACAGCTAACTCAAAGTCAGAAATCAAAGATTTATTAGACTCAAATTATATTTGTAATTTTTCAGATGATGTTCAATTAAGTGAAAGAGTCTTATTCCCATATTCAAAAAGTGAATCTGTAGGAATGGAGGATGCAAGGTTTGTAAGATTCAATGATAAAAATGATTTTACATATTTTGGCACTTATACTGCTTACAATGGAAGGAAATTTAGAACACAAATAATTGAGACAAAGGATTTTCGGAATTTTAAAATCGGTACGCTTCATGGAAATGCAATTAGTGATAAAGGAATGGCACTATTCCCTAGGAAAATTAATAATAAATATGTAATTACTTCTCGGCAAGACAGTGAAAATATTTTTATAATGTTATCGGATAATATTTATTACTGGAATGATGCAAAAATTATTAAATCATTGGATCAACCCTGGGAATACATACAAGTAGGGAATTGCGGTTCACCAATTGAGACAAATAAAGGGTGGATATTAATTACGCACGCGGTTGGACCCATGAGAAAATATGTTATCAGTGCTGTGCTACTTGATCTTGAAAATCCATCCAAAGTTATTGGATCTTTAACTGATCCTTTGATTGAACCAAATGAAGAAGAAAGAGAAGGTTACACACCAAATGTTGTTTATTCATGCGGTTCACTTGTTCATAGGAATAACTTAATAATACCATATGCATTTTCCGATTCTGCCTGTGGTTTTGCATCAATTAAGATTCCGGAATTACTGAAAAAATTTAAATAATTTTAACTAAATAGAGACAAAGAGGTAAATCAATTGGGAATTAACCGATACTTTAAAAATCCAATTTTAACCAAAGAGGATGTTCCATTTAAAGTTAATAGTGTATTTAACCCAGGTGCTGTTAAATTTAACGGAAAATATTTATTACTTTGTAGAGTTGAGATGCCGATAGGAAGGTCATCGCTTGTAATTGCAGAAAGTAGTGATGGATATAATTTTAAAGTTTCAGAGAGACCAATACTTACTCCCGAAGATCATAAAGATTGCTATGAATACGTAAAATGGGGAATTGAAGACGCAAGAATCACCCAAATTGAAAGTAAGTTTTATATAACCTATACAGGATACTCAAAATACCAACCTTTAGTAATTTTATCTGAAACAACTGATTTCATTCACTTCAAAATCCATGGACCTATTTCTGAACCCTCAAATAAAGATTGTGCTATTTTTCCTGAGAAAATTAATGGCTACTACTGGAAGGTAGATCGTCCATCTGCTGAAAACAGAAAAGATATTTGGATAGGCCGAAGCCCTGATCTAATACATTGGGGTGGCTATAGAGCTCTTCTGGAGCCAGAGCAGGGGACATGGGAACAGGATAAAATTGGTTCATCAGGCAATCCAATTAAAACAAAAGATGGATGGTTAATGCTTTATCATGGTGTAAGATCTTTCGGTACGGGTTCAATTTATAAACTTGGGGTTCTTTTGCTTGATCTAGAAAAACCATGGTTGGTGATAGGAAAAAGTAAAGAACCAATTTTATCTCCGGATTATAATTATGAGCGAATAGGTGATGTTAATAATGTTATATTTTCAAATGGCTGGATATTGGAAAGTACTGGTGATATAAAAATTTACTACTCAGGTGCAGATATGAATATTTGCCTTGCTGAAACGAATGTTGAGTATCTTTTATCTTTATGTAAATAGTTAAAGTTATAATGAGAAATTTTCTGATAATTCCAAAATATATTTTTATATCTTTTATAGTTGCACTTTGCAGTAACATATCTCAAAGTCAAACAACTTTCATGCTTAATAAATCACATCTTGATTATTTATATAAAGAAATTGAAGTTAATGGCAGACAGATGGCTATTATCCATATTTATAGCAATGCACCAGATTACGCTTATATTGGTGATGATGATGAGGGATATGCTTGTGTTGATGATGTCGCGCGTGCTGCAATATTTTATTTAGAATATTATAAAGCATATAATGATAGTTCAAGTCTTCATAAGTATTATAACCTGATTGAGTTCTTATTATATATGCAAGCTGAAGATGGCTTCTTTTATAATTTTATTTGGGAAGACAATTCCATTAATACAACATTTAAAACTAGCGTTGCAGAACCAAATTGGTGGTCATGGCGTGCGCTTTGGGCATTAATGGAAAACTATGAGAATGTTAAAAATTCAGATGATGATAGAAGTAAAAGGATTAAACAAAGTATTGAAAAAATAATTTCAGCAGTAAAACAAATTATTCCAAAAGAAAAGGGAAAAATCATAATCGATGGGATTGAATTACCGGACTGGCTCCCTGGTAATTATGCCTCTGATCAGGCGGCACTTTTAGTCATAGGTCTATCCGAATATTATAAAGTATCTGGGGATAAAGAAATTTTAGATTACCTCAAATTATTGGTTGACGGAATAATGATGATGCAGATAAAGGATTCCGACTTTGAATTCGATGGTGCATTTTTAAGCTGGCAAAACACATGGCATGCCTGGGGTAATTCTCAGTCTTATGCATTGTTGAAAGCTTATCAGGTTTTAAATGATAAGAAGATAAAAGAGAGTGTATTATTAGAACTTAACAATTTTTATAATCAATTAATTAAAAATAATTTCTTAAGCTATTTCAAAGTGAATAAGAATAAATGTAATTATAAAGTGGTTGAGTCAAATCAATATTCTCAGATAGCTTATGGAATTGAGCCTATGGTATTTGCCCTTCTTGAAGCATATAAAATTACATCAGATTCAACTTATGCTATAAAAGCCGGCACAATTGCAAAGTGGTTTACAGGCAAGAATCCGGCAAAGATTGCAATGTATAATCAAGAAAACGGAATCTTTTATGATGGTATTGAAAATGAAAATTTAGTCAATAAAAATTCCGGTGCAGAATCGACTATTGAGGGATTGTTATCTTTACTGCGGGTATCACTTAATCCGATTGCCTTAAAGGAATTTGAAAATAATAAGTAATCTCTTATCCGCAAGTTGTTTTAAAGTTTGAGGTTTTTAAAATGCACTTCAAGGAACAATAATGAGAAATCAAGAGAAGAAGAATATTTTGATCAAGAAATTTGAGTTAAATAGTAACTGGAAATTCTCACTGGCAAAATCTTCCTGGTCTAATGAAGCTATAACTAACAATAAAATAAAATCAGGCGACACGTTTGACGCGACAATTCCTGGTACTATTCATACAGACTTGCTAAATAATAAACTTATAGAAGATCCATTTTATGCTGATAATGAACTGAGAATAAAATGGGTTTCTGAATGCGATTGGGCTTATCAAACTCAATTTGATTTTAATCGTAGTGTAAGTAAAAATTATGATTTAGTTTTTGAAGGTTTAGATACAGTTTGCGAAATATACTTAAACGATGTAAAACTGGGTGGCACCGATAATATGTTTATAACTTATAAATATAATATCAAGGATATTTTAAAATCCACTGATAATACTTTGAAAGTTATCATAAAATCTCCTGTAAAATATGCTGTTAAACAAGAAAATAAATATGGCAGACTTCCTGTTGCTCTTAACTCAAGCAGAGTCTATATAAGAAAAGCACAATATTCATTTGGCTGGGATTGGGGACCATCTTTTCCGACTTTAGGCATTTGGCGAAAAGTATATTTACAAGAATGGACTAAGGCAAAAATTGAAACCTTAACCTTTTCTACAATTAGTATCAATAAAAATAATGCAGATGTTGAAGTCAATGTTAGTATTAAGAGTTTAGATAAAAAAGAATTATCATTAAAAGTATCAATGTCTGACTTTGATAGCCATTACGAAAATTGCATCCACATTGATTCATCCAAAAAGCAAAAGATTAGATTTAAAATTCCAAATCCAAAACTATGGTGGCCAAACGGAGAGGGAGAGCAAAACATATATTTGTTACAGGTTAAACTAGTTGATAATAATAATAATGTTCTTGACGAATTGAAAAGAAATGTTGGAATCAGGACTATTGATTTAATATTAAAAGATAACGAAATCTCAACTTTTAAATTCCGAATTAATAATAGAGATATTTATTGTAAAGGAGTAAACTGGATACCTGCTGATTCATTTCTTCCACGAGTTACAAATCAAAAATATTCTAAATTACTTTCGTTAGCCAAACAAGCCAATATTAATATGGTTAGAGTTTGGGGTGGTGGAATTTATGAAGATGATGAATTCTATAAGCAATGCGACGAGCTTGGTTTACTCGTTTGGCAGGATTTTATATTCGCATGTGGTTCATATCCGGAGAATGATGATTTTATAGCCAATGTAATTGAAGAAGTAAACCAGAATGTTTTGCGAATTCAACATCACGCTTGTCTTGCTCTTTGGTGTGGCAATAATGAAAACGAATGGATATGGACTCAGGAGCAAAAAACATCCTATAAAAAAATGCCTGGATATAATATCTATCATAAAGTTATTCCGGATATTTTAAAAGATATCGATTCTGCACATCCATATTGGCCTTCTTCTCCTTTTGGAAATGATGACGATCCGAATTCCTTTAAAAGCGGTAACACACATCAATGGAATATTTGGAGCAGATGGATTGACTATGATGAAGTAAAAAACGATAGAAGCTTATTTGTTACTGAGTTTGGATTTCAAGGTCCTGCTAACAAAGATACTTTTGAAAAATATTTACCAATTAAAAATAGAAACATAAGCACCCAAATATTTGAACATCATAACAAACAAATCGAAGGACCTGAAAGGATCATTAAATTTTTAAGCGGTCATCTTCCAATTAAAACTGAATGGGATGATTATTTGTATCTGACACAATTAAATCAATCCTTTGCATTAAAAACTTGTCTTGAATATTGGCGCACAAATAATAGAACTAACGGCAGTATTGTATGGCAAATAAATGATTGTTGGCCTGTAACAAGTTGGTCCATAATTGATTCTGAAATTAAGCCCAAAATGGCATACTATTTTGTTAAGAATGCATTTGCACCGATCCTACTTTACTTTAAAGATGATGGAGTTAAGATTAAAATTAATTTACTTAACCAGAATAAAGAAAATATAAAAGGTAGATTAAGATTAACAATTATAGACACATTATCTGCGGAAATTGTTAAAGAAATTTTCTATAAAGTTAGTGTGGGTAATAAAAACCTTATAGAAATTAAAGATATATATAAAGATAAATTACCACGAGATAATAACTGGGTTATAACAGCAGTTTTATATGATGACTCAGATCGGATAATTGCCAGGAATTACTATTTAGTTAAACCTTGGAAATATATTTTTCTGAAAAAATCAAAAGTAAAGGTGAACCTTCTATATAGAGAAGGTGGGACTTATGTATTACTGAAAAGTAATTATCCTGTTTTCTTTATCGATTTATATCATCCGAAAATTACTTTTTCAGATCGGGGATTTTTTCTTCTACCCGGAGAAGAAATTGAAGTTAGAATTGATACAAAAAATTCAAACCAGTTAAAAACAACGGAGATTAAAATTTATTCATTAAATGACTACTTAAATAATACAAAATAATTTTTCAAATAAGAGGATAATAAAATGAAATATGAAAAATTAGGTCGCAGCGGTTTAATGGTTAGCAAACTTTGCTTAGGAACAATGAACTTTGGGGCAATAACACCAGAGAAAGAAAGTTATAAGATAATGGATCGTGCATTGGAACTTGGTATTAACTTTTTTGATACTGCAAATGTTTATGGTGGTAAAAAGGGGGAAGGCATTACTGAAAAAATTATTGGAAAGTGGTTAGAAGGAAGCAAGGAACGACGCGATAAAATTGTCCTGGCAACTAAAGTTTATGGTGAAATGGGCGAATGGGTTAATGAAAGATATCTTTCTGCCTATCATATTAAAAAAGCTTGTGAAGACAGTTTAAAAAGATTAAAAACTGATCATATAGATTTGTATCAGATGCATCACGTCCATCGGGATACTCCTTGGGACGAAATTTGGCAAGCGATGGAACAATTAATCTGGGAAGGGAAAGTAATTTACGTCGGTAGTAGCAATTTTGCCGGTTGGGATATTGCAACTGCAAATGAAGAGGCACGAAGAAGAAATTTACTCGGATTGATTAGCGAACAAAGTAAATATAATCTTTTCAATCGTTTTATTGAACGTGAAATGATACCTGCTTGTAAATATTATGGAGTTGGAATTATTCCCTGGAGCCCACTTGAAGGAGGATTATTAGGTGGGGTAATAAAAAGTTTGGGAAAGGGTAGAAGAAGCAAAGATGAAATTATTAACAAATTAAAAAATAACCGAGAACAAATTGAAAAGTGGGAAAAATTTTGTGCTGATTTTGGACACGATCCGGCAAACACCGCTCTTGCGTGGTTAATAAATCAAGAGGGAGTTGTTGCTCCTATAATTGGACCAAGAACTCTTCAGCAGTTGGAATCATCGATAGAAGCATTAGATATAAATTTTGATAAGGAATCTCTTTCAAAATTAGATGCGATATTTCCACCTGCAGGCAAATCTCCACAATATTATGCCTGGTAAAGAAATAAATCTTCCACAATTTGGAAGGAGTAATTATGAACCGCATTATTAGATATTTAGTTATCCTATTTTTTGTTGTTTTGTTTTTCCCGATGATAAATCAAACAAACGCTCAACAAATTAATATAAATCGAATTGAACTGATGCCAAATATTCCTTCTCCTTTCGAAATGAGAGATTGGGGAAAGGTTGCTGCGGGTTACGATAGCATTGTATTTGATCTTACACGAACAGGACAATATCTTCCTCTAAGCTGGATAAATACCAACACAATTAATTATCCTGAACATAACAGCTTTGGTCTTCATACAGTTGTTGGAACTACTTCACCAACTTCTTCCGAAGCAATTAACATTTTACCTGCATTAATAAGTGCATCATTGATAGGGATAGATAAGAGCAATCAGAATGGATACAACTGGGTATTGATGAGTGAGGAATATTTTAATAAAGCAAACAATGCGAATGTCTATCTCAATCATCCAAACGGAAGCAATTGGGATGATTGGTGGTATGATGTAATGCCTAATATTTTTTTCTATCAACTCTATAGTAAATATCCCAATGTTGGCAATTTTTCTAATCAATTCCCGATTGTTGCCAAACGATGGCTGGATGCGGTAAAAACAATGGGGGGAAGTTCTACACCTTGGCAAATTCCTTATATGAATTACCGCGCATTCAACCTAATGAACATGACTCCTTATGCATCAGGAGTAGTTGAACCTGAAGCTGCAGGCGCAATCGCATGGATATTGTATAACGCTTATATCGAAACAAAGAATGAAGATTATAGAATTGGTGCGGAATGGTCTATGGAATATTTAAATTCTTTATCATCAAATCCTGCATATGAATTACAATTATCTTATGGTGCTTATACTGC
The DNA here is from genome assembly GCA_036796535.1 of Ignavibacteriaceae bacterium. Lineage (GTDB taxonomy): Bacteria > Bacteroidota > Ignavibacteria > Ignavibacteriales > Ignavibacteriaceae > IGN3. Next base: position 9,065 of record DAIRCT010000008.1, on the reverse strand, counting down.
AGCAAGAATGAATGCAGAATTAGGTTCAAACTATAATTTATCAAAAATAATTAATTGGTGTTTTGATGTTGGGCCATTACGTAGTTGGGGTGCAATTGTTGGAAAATGGGGAGGATATGATGTTAACGGATTAATTGGTGAAGTTAATGGATCAAATGATTATGCTTTTTTGATGAATACATTTGAACAGGCAGGTGCACTTGTCCCATTAGTTAGATATGATGACCGTTATGCGCGTGCTATTGGTAAATGGATTTTGAATGCAGCTAATTCTGCAAGGTTATTTTATACCAATTATCTTCCTAATCAGAATCAGGATAGTGAGGAATGGGCTCATCAATATGATCCCAATTCCTATATTGGACATGAAGCCATACGTCAGACCCTTTATGCCAGTAGTCCTTATGCGACGGGAGATGCAATAAGCGGTGGTTGGGGCGCGACTAATCTTGCGCTTTATGGTTCCTCACACGTTGGAATATTTGGAGGGATCATTGATACTACAAATGTACCAATGATATTAAAATTAGATTTACTTAAAACCGATTACTTTCATAAAAATGCTTATCCAAGTTTTCTCTATTTCAATCCCTATCAATTAGAAAAATCAGTAATTATAAATGTTGGAAATCAGTCAAGTGATATTTACGATGCGGTATCTAACACTATTATAAAATCTGCAGTAACGGGTGAAACAAATATTACAATCCCAGCCGATCAAGCCATAATTGCAGTTATCATTCCTTCCGGAAGCACAATAACTTACAATCTTAACAAAGTTTTAGCTAACGGAATAGTTATTGACTATTTATCCGGGCAAACAGTTTCAAATTATCCGCCAAGAATAAAATCTCTTTCTTCAATAAAACAAATTGTTACTATTGGAGATTCAACAAAAATATATTGCTCAACGTTTGACAAAGATGGTGATCAATTAAATTATGAGTGGTTGACTTCAGCTGGCAGCATTAAAGGGACAGGTCCTGTTGTAACCTGGTTTACTGGTTCTACACCCGGCAATATTTTAATCAAATGCACTGTAACGGATAATAAAGGAGGTTTAGTTTCTGATTCAATATTAATTGAAGAAGTTGAATTTATAAACCACATTCCGATAATTGAACAAATCAAAGCAAATCCCAGGAAAATTCATATTGGTTCAGATGCTATTATTAATTGCACCGCCTCAGATTTAGATAAAGACTCATTATCCTTTAATTGGTCTTCGGCATTTGGATCAATTACTGGAAGTGATTCATCTATTATATGGACTGCGCCTTTCAATCCCGGTAATTATTTTATAGTTTGTTCTGTAAATGATGGGCGTGGAGGATTTTCAATTGACAGTATCGGTGTATCCGTTCGCGATACAACAATTCAGCAAACAGGAGACCTGGTAGCCTATTATCCTTTTAATGGTAATGCAAATGATTTAAGTGTGTTCAGTAATAACGGAACTGTATCTGGTGCATTATTAACTACTGATCGTTTTGGTAATACAGGGAGTGCATATTATTTTGACGGAATAAATGATAATATCAGAGTTTTAAGCAGTACAAGTTTAAATTTTCAAAATAGCGTAACTATTAATTTCTGGATAAAGGTCGGAGACTTTTTCGATAGGGAGGCTTACCCCCTTTCACATGGCAATTGGGAGAATAGATGGAAAATATCAATTACAAATAAACACATAAGATGGACTGTCAAAACTAATCAGGGAACAAAAGATCTTGATTCCGAAACAGAATTAATCAAGAATAAACTTTACAATGTTACTGCTCTTTACAATGGTTATGATTTTGAAATATATATTAATGGTGAACTAGATGCTTTTACATCCTTTTCTGGTTTAATATTAACAACTACAATTGATTTAATGATAGGTCAGGTACTTCCCAATAATACTCAATATAATTTCAAAGGTGTGTTGGATGACATTAGAATCTACAATTATGCTTTATCCTATAGCAAAATTAAATCGCTTTATGATTTTGTAGTTAATGTTAGTGATGAAAATAAAGTTCAGTTACCAGAAAATTATAGATTAACACAAAACTACCCCAACCCATTTAATAATCAGACTAATATTGAATTTCAGGTTCCAAACCAATCTCTGATAAAATTAGAGATATATAATATCCTTGGTCAAAAAATTAGGACACTAATTAATCAAGAAAAAAATCCAGGAACTTATTCTGCAAGTTGGGATGGAGAAAATGATTTTGGAGATTCAGTGAATTCAGGAATTTATTTTCTAAAATTCAGCTCTGATAAATTTTCAGAAATAAAAAAGATGACGTTATTAAAATGAAAACTAGGATAAGTATAAAAGAGTTGATGGTTTTTAAAAATACTTCAATAGGGCATATCTTCTTAATGGTATTATTATTGACATTTACTGTTTATGGGCAGGATAATAGTTCATTAACCATTGAAAGCACAAAAGAAGTTGGGCAAATAGAAGTTGGAAGCCCTTATATAGGTATTGAGATCCATAAAAGTTTTCCTTTGCTGAATCGGATAAGTTTTTATTACCCGGTAGCAAATAGCATTGATATCAGTGAGGATTATTGGAAACGTGAAAATTTCAGGATTATGTCTATTGGATTAAAAGTTGGGGATTCGGAGAAAAAATTTCTAAATAAACAGACTTACCAGGTTTTACAAACACCATATTCTGTTTCCTTTACCGGGAATGAACTGGATAGTGATATAAAAATCAAATATGAATTTTGTAAAAGTGAACCAGCAATGGTTATTACTTATGAAATTACAAACACATCTGATACGAATAAAAATTATGAAGTATATACAAGATTAGAAACAACAATTCGAACCAGTCATACATATAAAACTATTGATAGTGCTTATACAGAATATCAGGAAAACGGGTCAATAATCAGTGTGAATTATCCTTTTGTAGAAACAGGTAACTCACAAATATTTGTTATAAATACAGGGTTGGAACCTTTAAGTTTTACTACAAAAAAAGAAATTGGTAATGGATTTAAAAATCTTAATGATTGGTGGTTGAAAAACAATAGTCCGCTACCTGGACAAATAATTCCCCAAAATAAACTCAGCGAGCCAGTTGCTGCATACATTTATAGGAAACTGTTACTCCCAAAAGAATCAGCTAAGATTATTCAAATTGTGGGGTCGTCATTAATTTCGGAAGCGAGAGAGAAAAAGGAATATTTGGCAGCAGATTATAAAAAAGAAGTTCAGGAATATGAAGATTATATATTAAAAGAATCATTGGATAAAAATATAATCTTTACCGGCAACAAAGATTTTGATTTTACTTCAAGATGGGCAAAAGCAGTCTTAACTACAAATGCTCATTATTTAAATGGGCAAATTGTTCCGATGCCAGCGCAAGCTGAGTATAATTTTTATTTTACTCACGATGCGTTGCTTACAGATTTAGCTGCGGTTAATTTCGATATTGATAGAGTTAAAAATGATTTAAATTATATTGTCAGTCTAGCTGATACTGATAAAACGATTCCTCATGCTTATAATTGGAAAGACTCAACTTATAAAACAGAATTCGCCGGATCAGAAAACTGGAATCACTTTTGGTTTGCACTTGTCTGTGCTCGTTACTTAAGGCATAGCGGAGATTTGGAGTTTATGGAAAAGTTATATCCATATATAAAAAGAAGTATTCAATTAGCATTAAAAAATAAAGGTAAAGATGACTTAATGTGGTCATTCAGACCTGATTGGTGGGATATAGGAAACAATTTTGGTCCACGAGCATATATGACTATTCTTGCTATCAAAGCTTTAAGAGAATTTAATTATATATCAGCTTTATTGAATATTGACAGCTCTGAATTGAAAACCAATGAAAAACTTGCTGATAGAATGAACAATGAATTAATAAATAAGCTTTGGGATGATAAACTAAATTATTTAATAAGCTATTTTGAAGATGGATCTAAGGACACTCATATTTATATGGG
>DAIRCT010000008.1:3125-4994 GCA_036796535.1 Ignavibacteriaceae bacterium | reverse complement strand
AATTTCAATTTAACTTATAAAGGGAAGCTCGTTAATGTCATTATATCAAGAAAAAACAACTCTGTTTCTTCTATAAAATATGATGAAAAGAATATACCATCGTTCATTATTCCTGATGATTTGGTTGATCTTGAGCAGATAACTATACAATTAGGCAATGCTATTAATCCTATTTTAAGTTCTGCAAATGGATTTGTAAAAGGACTATTTTATGACGCGAAGATAAAAACTCTTGAGTTTGATTTTATATCATTCGTGGGTAATGACGCAAAAATTAAAATTCTCTCGCCAATCAACGTAGATTCTATATTCATTGACGGGATTAAAAATGAGAATGGATATGCTGAAAATAAGATTAATAATTTATATGAATTAGTGATTCACCATTATACAAAAACAAAAGAAAATCATTACACGATTCAGTTCGAAAGTAGGTAGCTTATGTCATATGTTTTATTACAAAACATCTCAAAAATTTACGAAGGTGGAACAGTTGCAGTCAATAAAGTAAATATTGAAATAAAAGATAAAGAGTTTGTAGTTCTTGTTGGTCCATCCGGATGTGGAAAGACAACAACTTTAAGGATGATAGCTGGATTAGAAGAAATAAGCGAAGGGGAATTATTAATAGATGGGAAGCTGGTAAACGATGTTCCACCTAAAGATCGTGATATCGCAATGGTATTTCAGAACTATGCTCTTTATCCGCATATGACCGTTTACGAGAATATGGCTTTTGGATTAAAGCTCCGAAAAATTGCAAAAGAAGAAATTAAACAGCGAGTAAATGAAGCAGCATCAATACTTGGTCTTTCAGATTACTTAGATAGAAAACCCAAAGCACTATCTGGTGGACAAAGACAAAGGGTTGCAGTAGGCAGGGCAATTGTGCGCAAACCAAAAGTATTTTTATTTGATGAACCACTGAGTAACCTTGATGCAAAACTTAGAGTTCAGATGAGAACAGAAATATCCAAGTTGCACAAAAAGCTTGGAGCAACAATTATTTATGTAACCCACGATCAAACAGAAGCAATGACAATGGGGGATAGAATAGTTGTAATGAAAGATGGAATCGTACAGCAGATAAACACACCACTTAACTTATACAATAATCCAAGCAATAAATTTGTAGCAGGATTTATTGGAAGTCCGGCAATGAATTTTATAGAAGGGGTCATTACTAACAATCAACAATTTGAATCCCTAAATAAAGGGCTTATAATAAAATTGAACGAAATGCAATTAGATTTACTAAATAATTATATTAACAAAAAGATTTGGTTAGGAATAAGACCCGAAGATATACACGATGGTGAAGATCAATCATTAACTACAAATTACACTGCATTCACCACAAAGCTTGATGTGGTTGAACCAATGGGGAATGAAGCATTTCTTTATTTCAATATTGACAACATTCAATTCATTTCGAGAATTTCTACAAGGGTTGTTCCCGATGATGGTTCTGTCAACACTCTGAAAATTGATAATCAAAAATTGCATTTCTTTGATTATGAAAGTGGCATTACTATTTTATGAATGAAAAAATCTATCCGCACAACTACAAACGGGTTGTATCTTTTAAATAAATATGAAATTAAATGATAGATTGTGAACTAAAAGTCTTGAAAGCGTATTCTAGAAACATGATCAAAGCTTATTTTTTAGGTTTGTGAATCTGTAAAATAATTTCTGTGTTTTATTTAATAAAAAAAATTTAATCTATCATTTTTTATAAAACTCATATTAACTAAAATCATTAAATTTTATAGTTTTCTTTTAAGAGGAAGACTCTCTGAATAAATTGTCGAGCAATCTTACTTGATGATGTCTGTGGTTAGTTTTATTATGCGCGTAAATTTCTGT
>DAIRCT010000008.1:0-3025 GCA_036796535.1 Ignavibacteriaceae bacterium | reverse complement strand
TAAAGTCTTCCTTATTACAAACACTGATAGTTTTTTCTTTTAGATCAATATCTTTAAACTTTAAGTTAGCAAGCTCTTCAAATCTCATTCCTGTTAGCAGATAAGCTTTGAAAGCATTGAAGTACTCTTGCTTCATTGGTTGATTGAAGAAGGCTTGGATTTCTTCTTTAGTATAATACTCTGGACGCGGCTTGTCAACCCTGAGATTCTTTATATGTGCAAAAGGACTTTTTGTTATCCTGTCTTTAAGTATCTCTCTTTTAAATAACTCCTTTACTGATGTAAGGTAGAAGTTTACAGTTTTTGGTTTCGCCTTTATTGTAACTTTATGATTCCCCTTATCTAATTCTCTTTCAGCAGTAAGAATATTATAAAATTTCTCTGCGGCTGTTGGGCTGAACTCGTCTAAATATTTTAAATTATTTACACTAATAAAATCACTGAAGAAATCCATCACCGCTTTGTACTTCTGTATGCTCTTGGGTCTAAGATTTTGTTTGGCTTTCAAATATTCATCAATTGAATCTAACAATGAATGTCTGGCACTCAATAATTTGTTTGTCACTAGTTTTCTTTCGTATTTAGTCCTGACAATTGAAGATTCAAATGCATCTGCTTCACTTTTTTTAGAGAAAGTTCTTTGAATGCGTTTACCGTATTCATTAACAATATCAACGGTATACTTTCCATTAGGTTTTTTAATTATGGACATATTAGACTCCTTTATATATTATTTTTGCTAGTTCGTTAATTGAGATCATTTTTCTGTCACCAAGATTTACAGATTTAATTGAACCATCTGATATTTTTTTTCTGATGAATTCCGGTGAAACACTTAGCGCTAAGGCGGATTCTTTGATGCTAAAGAGCATTTTGTTTGGGTACTGATCAATTGTTGCTTTAAGGATTTGACTGTAAGTTATCAAATCAAACTGAATCTCAGCTGTTATATGCTCATCCTTAAAACTGGAATTGGAATCAATCTCTGGTAAGACATCCCGTTTAGTAGAAATCTTATCTAAAATTATTTTACGAGGCATATATATACTTGTAGTAGTTTGTGCTGCATTATTTATTTTTAATTGAATTTGATTGAGTGATTAAAGAATAGGTTTGCATATAAAAAAATAAAGCTGAGTTTTACCTCAGCTTCCTAACAATATATTTCATCTGGATGATTACTAGGACATTGCTTTACTACCATTTTACATTCTGATTAATAAAGCTTTTAACTTTTGGGGTGAAAAGACCAGAATCAAAAATATTCCTAGTAAGAAATACAAATTTTAAAATTGAATTATATCGTGCGGACTAAGGTGATCATCACAATGGCACCACTGCATCTCTTTTGTTTCTCGAATACAACTGATTGCTTCTAGATGAGCATTAGATATAGAAATCACCTCATCTAAGGTTAATTCATTCTTTATATATTTTGATAAAAATGAAATAAACTCAACCTGTTTCTCAAGCGGTACAAGAAACAAGAAAGAAAATAAAGTGGACATTGGTATAATATTATTAAATTTCTTATCTGAACTTTTTAATTTGATGATATTTAAATTGTGTTTGTTATGAATTTGCATAGTATTTTTTAACATTTATTTTGGTTTAAGGTCTCGTGACTAAATTGAAAACTGAATAGATATTTTGTATTCGGTTATCAACATATATATCTGATGGTTGGATCGGGATTCGAAGATGAATGCCGGACAAGCTTTTACACCTGCTCAATGCAACGTAAATTTGGCCCGAGGCAAAGGCTCTAGTACTAAGATCTATAAGTACTTTATCCAGTGTCATCCCCTGGCATTTATGAATCGTAATTGCATATGCTAAACGCAGTGGAAATTGTTTGAATGTCCCAACAATCTTTTCTTCAAATTCACCCGTAATCCGATCAAGAACATATTCAATATTGTTCCAGGCTTCCCTAGTGATTTTATAATCCAGTTTATTTATCTCGACTATAATTTCATCCGGGTTGAGTTTTTTTATCCTGGCCAAAGTTCCATTGACCCATCTTTTTTTTGAATCATTCTTTAGCATCATCACTTGTGCCCCAACTTTTAATGTTAGTTTCTGCTCTGATGGAAGAGAATCATCCGGGAATTTACCCGTTATTTCTGCTTCATAGTATTTCTCCTTTGTTTTTAGTTTAGAAAGTTTTTCTATGTTTATTAGATTTGATTGATTGATTGTTGTAGTTAGTGTAATAACATCTTTTAAGCCTCGCTTGGTATTTATTTTAAGTAATCTTTTATTTAAGATTTCAAGTGACTCATCATCATATCTACCAACACGAATTTTATTCAGGATATTAATGAATTCGGGATCTTGCTGTCTGTAGATCTTCGTGAATTCCAGAATTTGAAAAGTTATTTGATCAAAAACTGACGCACTAAAGAAATACGGTGATTCATAGATAAATTCAAAAAAGTCTCTCATTTCAGCATCTTTAACTACTGGGGGTAGTTGTGCCAAATCTCCAAACAAAATTACCTGAACGCCACCAAACGGTGCCCAATTATTCCTGTTGAGCCGCAACGAAGTATCAATAGCATCCATTAGGTCCGCACGAACCATAGAAACTTCATCAATAACAAGTATATCGAGTGCTTTGAATTTTCCGGCGTTACGATGTTTATGAATTTTATCTTCGGTTAGTAACGCAGATGGGAAAGCAAAAAACGAATGAATTGTTTGCCCGCCACAGTTAATAGCAGCTTTCCCTGTTGGTGCAAGAACCGCAATGTTTTTCTCAGTGTTTTCGCGGAAGTATTTGAGAAAAGTGCTTTTACCTGTACCAGCGTTACCGGTGATGTAGAGATTATGATGGTTATCAATTAGATCAAGGGCCAGTTTGAAATCGTCATTTATATCGACATCAAAAGTATTTTCTTGAGTGCGCATATTTCTTTCCAGTGTTACAGATATTTAATAACACTTTTTTGTTTAGGTGAACTGTTTATTATCTGAACTGTGGTGCAGTTCTGTTAGTTGGTTTCAATGAATGAAACTATAT
>DAIRCT010000007.1:52378-61246 GCA_036796535.1 Ignavibacteriaceae bacterium | reverse complement strand
TTTGCTTTTGAGTCAACCTCCAATATAGTTTAGAATTTTTGCCAAGCGTTAAAACTCTTTATTCTTTTATCAATTCTATTAATATCACTATTAAATAATTCGTGAAGCACTTAGCTTAATATCAGAATATTTCCAGGCTTCATTAAATCTTTTCATAACGTTTTCAGCTTCATTAATTTTATTTTGTTTTAATAATGCCTGATGCAATCCAAACAATCCCCAGCCGTTTTCCGGAACTTCTTTAAGGTTTTCCTCATAAACTTTTTGGGCTTCGGCAAATTTGCCCGCTTCAATCAAAACCGCTCCCAAATTTTGTCTGCACGGATAAAACCAGGTTGGCGGTTCATCGTATCTAAGCTGGTCTTCAAGTTCAACTGCTTTTTTTAGATGAGAAATTGCTTTAGGATAATTTTTCTTTTTTGCTTCAAGTTCACCGCTTGCTACTTCATAAGCAATTTTAATAAGGTTACCTGCGGAGTTAATTCCCCAAATAGCAAGCGCATCAATTGATTTATTATTTCTCAAAATCTTTAATTCAGAAATTTCTTTTTGTGCTTCAGCTAAATTGTTATTTGCAATTAGTGCCATTGCTCGCGCATAATGCCATACAGCTTTTGAGTAAGGACGTTTATCTTGCGGTTCCTGATAATTTAATATTTCATCCCATCTACCAAAAGTTACAAAAGCATAAAGAGGAATAGCGGCAAAATGCTGAAGTGTTTGATATCCGCAGACATCCATTAAAGAATCCGGCGGCTTTTGAGAGGTTTTGATAGCGGCATCGATCGCCGTTTTGCTGTCACCTTCCAAAGTAGCTGTTGCCCACAGAAAATGATAATTGTGAGGATAGTATGAAAGAGGATAAAATCCTTGCTGATTACACTGGTTGATATATGCTTCATCAGATTTTACCGCACGGATATTTGCTAAAGATCCTTCATGATATTTACCGACCCGAATAAAGATATGTGCCGGCATATGAACAAGATGCCCGGCTCCCGGTGCAAGAAATTTTAATCGTTCAGCACTGTTAAGTCCGCGTTCTGGATTTTTTGATGCTTCAACAGCATGTATGTATAAATGATTAGCACCATGATGAGTAGAATCTTTTTCAATCACACGCTCAAGTGTAGATAGAATTTCAGAAGTCCACGGCTGCGGAGTTCCATCTTTAAGCCAGTAATCCCATGGATGAATATCCATTATTGATTCCGCAAACATTGTTGATGCATCAAGATCATCGGGATATTTGTTCGCAAGCTCTCTCATCGCATCAGAGTACGCCTGGTCAAGCGGGGATCGGTCTTTAAGTTTTTCACTGCTGTATCGTTTTGAAAGAGCCATTACATAATCTTTTTCCCGCTGAGTTTCATTATCAAGTAATGCTATCGCCTTTTGTATTGCTTCATAAGCAGAGTGAACAACACCCGAATCCATAGGCAGATTAATATTAGGACCCAGTACATACGCCATTCCCCAATATGCCATTGCACAGTTGGAATCTAATCTTGCTGCTTCTTTAAATGAACGGAAAGCTTCTTCGTGATTAAAACCATAGGCAAGTATGATTCCCTGATTAAAATATTTTTGTGCAAGATCAGAATTTGTTGTTATAGGAAAATTATGAGTGCCAAGATTTGTAAATAGCGGCGCCTGACCTTTTGGATTATCTGAACACTTATTAAAAATTAAAAAAGTGCTGATTATCCCAATAATAAAAAAGCTTAATTTCATGGTTGCCTCCTTTTTTAAGCTTAAAAGATTTGTTTTGCTGACATCAAAGATGTTTTGCAAATTGAAACGGAAGTTGTCTTTTGTGAACTTATATTAATGCTTGCATTTAGTCAACAGTTTGGATTGTTTATTTTTGTCTTTAGGCAAAGCTGATAAAAGTAGAGAACTTAATGAGGAATGCCTTTTCATATGAATACAATAAATAATTTTCCTGAAGACTAAAATTTTAATCTACTATATATTTCTTAAGTGCTGCTAAATTATACTCATCTGTAATTATTATCTCTTCATCTGAGCTTGATGAGACTAATCCTAATATAAGTCCTACAAGTGTACCTGTAACTCCCAAGCCGATTCCCGCCATAAGGGCTTTTTGCCCTGCTGAGAAACGGATCCAGCCCTGGGTATCATCTCCACTAGCAAGCCCAATTATAGCTCCGATTACGAATCCACCTAATGCACCTGTTGATATTCCTGACCCTATCTCCGATTTTCCTTCGATAAACACAGTAGATAGATTTGATTTTTCAAAATATCTTTTTGTAACCTGATTATATCCGGAATCTGATTCGATAAGAGACTTGCGACTTAAAAGCATCAGACCAGAATCATCAACGTTAGCAATAACTCCCGAATAAACCTGTCCATCTTTTGTTGTAATGATTAACGGTTTATTGTTGTCCAGTGCTTCAAGATCTGCAAGTTTTCTTTTTCTTAAACTTAATCTCAAATTATTAAGCATTCCTACCTCAGAAAAGATAGTAGTATCAGCTAATCTGCCATCATTTTTTTCATAAGTTATCTTTGACACAAGTGTTGTATCATCTTTTATATAAAAAACCAGGCGTTGAAAGCCTTTAAAAAGGTTTAAATTCAGAATGCCCGCATCTTTCATCTCTGCGGCGTCAATTGTATCACCTAATTCGGGAGTTAGTTGAACAAGCTTGTAAGAACTTTGTGAAAATGTTATGGATATAAATAATATCGTCATCAAAATTATTTTAATAAATGATGTTTTCATCGCACACCTTCCTGTTTTTCTATCACAATGTTAAGTGAAACCACATCGGAAGTTGTTATAAAATTGTAAAAAATATATCAACAAATTTTTATCACCATTTCACAATTATTTTATTTAACTGTTTGTAGTTTTACAAATAAAATTATTTTGATTAATTATGAACAAAACAGCTCTTATTACAGGCGCATCGAGCGGAATAGGTTTGGAGCTTGCGCGCATATTTGCTAAAAACAAAACTAACCTTGTGCTAGTTGCAAGAAGCGGCGATAAATTAAAAGCTTTAATTGATGAGTTAACAAAATCATCCGGTGTTAAAGTAAAAGTTATCGCGGCAGATCTTTCAATTCTAAAAAATTGTGACTTGCTTATTGATGAATTGAAAAATGAAAATATCACTATTGATTATCTTATTAATAATGCGGGCTTCGGAACATCGGGATTTTTTACAGATACTGATCTGCAAAAGGAAGTTGAAATGATAAATCTTAACATCACCGCTCTAACTTATCTTACAAAAATTTATGCGATGGAAATGAAACTGCGCGGCTGCGGAAAAATTATGAACGTTTCATCAACAGCAGCGTTTCAACCGGGTCCGCTTATGGCAGTTTATTATGCAACCAAAGCTTATGTGCAAAGTTTTTCGGAAGCACTTACAAACGAATTAAAAGGAACGGGCGTAACTGTAACAACGCTTTGTCCCGGTCCAACTGCATCAGGATTTCAATATGCCGCCAATATTAATAATGTAAGATTGGTTAAAGGAAGAAAACTTCCATCAAGTGCAGAGGTTGCGTTGTTCGGATACAATGTAATGATGAAAGGGAAAATAGTTGCTGTGCATGGATTTATAAATAAGATTGTTGCGCAAAGTTATAGGTTTTTGCCAAGGAAATTAATTACTTCGGCGGTTAGAAAAATTCAGGAAACGCGTTGATTAGATGTTGGTGGTTGTTGGGTCAAATCTTGATGCGTGTGCTGTGCCAAAACTATAAAGTTATTGTGTAATTATATTTTTTTGTTTAATCTGCCACAGTACAACTGCGGCAGATTAACAGGTTAAATTATAATAGAAAGTTTAAAAGTTATTCAATAGGAATTTTACTTTTATTTTTTTCAAGCCAGACATCAAAATTTTGAAGAGAGGGATTTAACGATTTTGTAAAATCAATATTTCTTACACTGCAAAAATATTCTGCAAAATCATGATTAAACTGGAACATATTGCCAAGATCATCCGCACCCGGAAAACCAAAACTACGATATACATCAAACGGAATTGCATTATAAACAACTTCCTGTCCCAATGCTTTTGAAAAAGAATCAGCCATCATTTTTCCGGTCAAATGCCCGCCGCTTATTCCAACTGTTTTGCCTATAAACTCGTTACCTTTTTTAAATATACCATAAGCCGATTTGCCTATATCTTCTGCGGCAATGCAAGCAAGTTTTTTATCACCCATAGGAAAATTAAGAGTAAGCTTACCTTCGGCATCTTTCTTGGGTCCCATTCCAAAGTAAATAAAATTATCCCAGTAGAAAGAAGTTAATAGAAATGTAACCGGCAGATTTTGTTCAGTAAAATATTTGTTGGATTCGCCTTTTGCATCAAAGTGAGGAACTTTGTATTTGCCGTTACCTAGTGTGGGCATCCTGTTATCGCTAAGCGGTATCCATTTGCGGGTATCTTCCAGCGTAGACCAGATAATATGTTTTATACCTGCCGCCTTTGCTGCTTTTGCAATTGATTGCGCCTCTGCCATTTCCTTTTCTGGTGAAAAATGTTCCCAGAAAAATGTAACCGCATAAACACCATAAGCACCATCGAAAGCTTTTCTTAAACTTTCTTCATTGTCTAAATCAGCAGCTACAACTTCTGCACCCAATTTAGCAAGTGCTTTTGCTTTGTCGGAGTTTGCATCCCTTGTTATTGCACGCACTGCAAAATCACCGGATTTATCGGAGAGAATTGCGCGAACTAAACCACCACCCTGTGCACCTGTTGAACCAAGTACAGCTATAATTTTTTTTCCTGACATAGAGAGCCTCCTTTATGTGTAATGAATAGTTTTGTTTTCCAAATAATGAAATATGTTTTAAACAGATTGTAATTATCTGCTCTTTTGTTTGTTCTATTTTATTTTACGTTTCACATTAATGTAAGTTTAATAACTAAGAGTCACGTTTTATATTTATCAATATTATAAGATTAATCAATCTTCAGAGGCGGACCAACAATCTGCATATCATTATCCGAAAAGATTTTTGCTATTTCACTCTGTGTTGGTTCATGATCCAATTGAGCCATTGTTACAAAAAAGTTTTCAAGTTTCCCTGCCGGTTGTAAGATTACAGTCATTTTTCCTTTTTCAGAAACTTGTGTCCATGCATGTGCAATTTTTCGAGGTAAAAAAATACTGTCACCGATAGTCAAATTAAATTTTTCATCACCAACCTGAAAATAGTAAGCGCCATCAATTACATAAAATATTTCATCCTGCGAATTGTGAATATGCACCGGAGTTCCTTTGCCTTGAGAAACTGAAGTTTGTTCAAATATTGCAAGATCTCCATCAGTATCACTTCCTGATATCTTAACATCCAGGATGTTGGAATTAACACCTTTTAATTTTATATGTCCATGAATCCTTCCTTCACCAGAATTAATTTTAAAACCTTTGCCTTCTGTTTTTAAAGTTTTCTGTATTTGAGAAAACAAAAATGTTGGAGTTGCGGCCAAAGCAATAAGCGATGCAATAAAATTATTTCTTTTCATAAATCAAGTCCTTTAAGATTGTGATTAATTTTTACACAATACAATTCTTTAGCACCATGTTATAATTAAATCATAACACAGTTATGCACATTGATAATATTGTATAATTGTTCGGAATCGGTCAGTTACTGAAAATAATATATGCAAAGAAATGCTGCGCTACAATAATAAAAACCGCGCTATAAATAAATAGAAATATTTTTTTATCCAATTATTTAAATGATTTAGTGCTTGAAAGGATTTGTTCTGTCTTCATTAAAACTTGGTCTGTAATTATCTGAACTTTCCATTTCCTGTACCCAGCCATTGTGCAAGCCGTATTTATCCAACAACCCAAGTGCTTTTTCATATTCGGAATTTCTTATCGCCCGATCAATCAGGATATCCTTGTACGCTTTGTTTGAGGGATAATACTGCGACATTAATGAAATGTGAACATTGGGACTTAGTTCTTCTGCAATAAACTTAAATACTTTTTCAGAATCAGAAAGATCATTTGGTAAAACAAGGTGCCGGATGATTAATCCGCGAACAACAACATCGCCATCATAAACTAATTCATCGCCAACCTGGCGAAACATTTCTTTAATTGCTTCTTTAGTTCGCTCAAAATAATTATCAACCAGAGAATATTTTTTTGCGTACTCACTGTTGCCGTATTTAAAATCCGGCAGATAAATATCAACAACACCTTCATAAAGTTTTAACATCTCAACGGAATCATATCCGTTTGTGTTGTAAATGATAGGAAGATGAAGCCCTTGTTTAGCTGCAAGATAAATTGATTTCAATATCGTGGCGGAAAAATGAGTTGGTGAAACAAGTCCGATGTTATGACAATCTTTTTTCTGAAGTTCAATCATAATTTCTGCAAGTCTTTCGTTACTTACCTGATGCAGGATTTCTGTTTTATAGTTCTGACTGATTTCAAAATTCTGGCAGTAAATACATTTAAGATTGCAATTACCAAAAAAAATATTTCCCGCGCCTTTTGTTCCGGATAAAACCGGCTCTTCACCAAAATGCGGCGTATAAGAAGAGACGATGGGCAAACTTCCGCTGGTACAGATTCCAAACTCTCCGGCAATACGATTTACTTTACAATCACGCGGACAGCTTGTGCACGAGATAAGATTGCTATAAGCTTCATCGGCACGTTTTTGCAGTTCACCGTTCTCTAAAAGTTTTATGTAAGATGGAGTGAATTTCATATATCAATTTACAATGTACAATTTACAATGTACAATGGATTAATTTTGTTGATAACTGGAATTATATATCGTTTTAAATTTTTGTTAAATATTGGTTACTGTTCTAAAATATTGATTACTAATAAATTTTTAAGTCAGGGATTAGTTATTTTAGAGCCGTTAATTAGTTAATATAATTTTTTAAAACTATTTATTGTGATTTCAAATGAAAATAAAAAATGTTTTTTTGCTGTTATTTGTTCTCTCTCTTTTTATCCCCGCCTGTTACTCACAAAAAATTGAACAGCCCAAACTTGTTGTGGGCATTGTTATTGATCAAATGCGATTTGATTATCTATATCGTTTTAATCAATTCTATGGTAACGATGGTTTTAAAAAATTAATGAATGAGGGTTCCAATTTTACATTTACTCATTTTAATTATGAACTTACAAGCACAGGTCCCGGCCATGCATCAATTTATACAGGTACAACTCCTTTCTATCACGGAATAATTGGAAATGATTTTTATGATAGGGTTTTAAGAAAATCAGTTTACTGCGTAAAAGATCCTGATGTTAAAAGCGTGGGAAGCGATGATGAAGTTGGAATGATGTCTCCTAAAAGATTACTATCAACAACAATTACAGATCAATTAAAGCTTGCTACAAACGGAAGATCGAAAGTAATATCTATTGCGATAAAAGATCGTTCCGCTGTTTTACCGGGCGGGCATTTTCCCAATGGCGCTTATTGGTATGATGAAAAAACCGGTGACTTTGTTACATCAACTTATTACACTAATGAATTACCAAAATGGGTAAGTGATTTTAATAAAAGAAAACTTGCTGATTTATATTTATCACAAGCGTGGGAATTATCTTTACCTGAAAGCGATTATCAAATTAATCCTCCGGATGAAAACAAATATGAAAATGATGTATTTAAAGAAGGCAAAACATCTTTCCCGCATTCGTTCAAGAATTTAACCAGCAGCGAACGATACGAAAAATTAAGAGCAACGCCTTTCGGCAATCAATTGCTTGCCGAATTTGTTAAGTCAGCTCTGGTTAATGAAAATCTTGGCAGAGGAGATGAAACAGATTTTCTTGCAATAAGTTTTTCTTCAACGGATATTATGGGGCATGAATTTGGAACTTATGCTTATGAAATTATGGACACATATATTAAACTCGATCAACAAATTGCAGAACTATTAAATGAGCTTGATAAGCAGGTTGGAAAAGGCAACTACATTTTATTTTTAACAGCAGATCACGCTGCACTGGAAACACCGGCATATTTAAGAGATAAAAAAATTCCCACCGGCGGACTTAACACTAAAGCATTTTCGGACTCCATTAAAGCATTCGCTTATAATAAATACGGCTCTAAAGATTTGATTGAAAATATTTCTAACAAACAAATATTTTTAAATCGTGAAGTAATCATAAAAAATAATCTGGATATTCATAAAGTTGAACAGTCATTAGCGGATTATATGCGAAATACTTTTCCGGAAATGACATCTATCTTTACAAGAGATTATCTTGAAACACAAGTTGCATCGCGTGATCAAAATAACTTTTTGTTAAATGGATTTAATCCATCACTTTCTGGTGATATTGCTTTTGATTTGCGTTCCGGTTATTTGCCTAATTTTCAGGAAAGAGGAACCACGCACGGAACTACTTATAATTATGATACTCACGTTCCATTAATCTTTTACGGCTGGCATATTCCGGTACAAACTGTAAATACACCTGTTTATATAACAGATATAGCCGCAACAATTGCGAATCTTTTAAAGATAACAGAGCCAAGTGCGTCAATTGGAATTCCAATTTTAAAATAACTTTGATAAAATAATTTTTAATAATCAGTGTTACGGAAGGAGTTAAAAATGAAAAAATATTTTATGATATTTTTTATACTCGTCATCTCAATTAGTATAAGCGCTCAGAAAAAAGCATTTACTATTGAAGATCTTTACAAAATAAAAAATGTTGGCGCACCTGTTTTATCAAATGCGGGTGATAAAATCGCTTTTACGTTATCAGAATCAAATCTTGCCGAAGGAAAAACGCACAGCTCGGTTTATGTTATGAATACCCACGGTGGAGATTTAAAAGATATTTCCGAATCTC
>DAIRCT010000007.1:0-52368 GCA_036796535.1 Ignavibacteriaceae bacterium | reverse complement strand
AATCTCTAAAAAATGCTTCTTCCCCAACCTGGTCTAACGATGATCAACTTTATTTTATGTCCGGCGGACAAGTATATCAATATTCTTTTGATTCGAATAAGGTTTACCAGATAACAAATTTTTATGCGGGAGTTTCAGATCCGGTGTTTTCCAAAGATGGAAAGTATATTGCTTTTACTGCTGATTTATTTCCTGAATGCGGTGTAGATAATGATTGCAATAAAAAGCTTGATGAGTCAACTTCAAATGGTCCGCTTCAGGCATATATTGCTGATGAACTTCTGTTCCGGCATTGGACTGAATATAAAGGCGGCAAAGAAACATATTTAGTTTTATATGATATTAGAAATAAAATTTATTCACTCGTTACAAAAAGTGATGTTCTTTCCGGAACATATATGCTTGGCGGTGGAGTTAAATATGCGTTTTCTCCCGATAGCAGAGAGTTGTGTTTTGTTTCAACTCCGGAAAAAAATATTGCAAGATCAACAAATACTGATTTGTACATTTATCCTATAGGCGGTAATAATGCTGTTGATGTAACACCATACAATCCTGCATTCGATGGCAGCCCTGTTTATTCGCCTGATGGAAAATATATTGCTTACAAATCACAGGTAATTCCGGGATTTGAAGCTGATCGTTACAGAGTTACCATTCTTAAGAAGGAAACAATGTTAAGTGAAACCCTTACTGAATCGTTCGATTATCCGGCGGATGAATTATCGTGGTCATCAGATTCTAAAACAATTTATTTTACTGCCGATAGCCGGGGTTATAATCCCGTCTTTAGTGTAAATGTTGCAACAAAGGTTATAACCCAAATTACAGATGATAAAGCAGTGGCGGGTTATCAGGTTAGTAAAGATGATCAAAACTTATTTTTAAAATTCAGCAGTGTGGATAAACCCGGAGAAATATATTCTTATCAAGTCAACGGAAGAGCTTATTCTCAGATTACTTACTTCAACAAAAAATTTACAGACGAAGTTGATGTTCGCCCAGCCGAACAAATGTGGGTAACAGGTGCTGAAGAAATACCGGTTCATGTTTTTATAGTTAAGCCGCACAATTTTGATCCAAACAAAAAATATCCTCTCGTAATAAACGTGCACGGTGGTCCGCAAATGCAATGGATGGATTCGTTCCGCGGCGATTGGCAGGTTTATCCGGGTTCTGGTTATGTTACGGCTTTCTTCAATCCTCATGGCTCAACCGGTTACGGCAGCAAATACACCGAATCAATTTCCGGAGATTGGGGCGGAAAAGTTTTTGAAGATGTAATGAAAGTAACGGATGAATTATCTAAACTTCCTTATGTTGATAGCGCAAGGGTTGGTGCGATGGGCTGGTCTTACGGCGGCTATATGATGAACTGGCTTCAGGCAAAAACTAAAAGGTTTAAATGTCTTGCTTCAATGATGGGTATATTTGATCTTGAATCTATGTGGGGCTCAACAGAGGAATTATGGTTTGCTGATTGGGATTTAAAAGGTCAGCCATGGAATTCTGATGTTTATAATAAGTTTTCACCATCCAACTATGTACAGAATTTTGCAACTCCAGCTTTGATAATTACAGGTGAAAAAGATTATCGCGTACCATATACACAAAGCATACAATATTTTAACACACTTCAAACACTTGGTATTGATAGCAGATTAATTATTTTTAAAAATGATGGTCACTGGCCTAATCCTGTTAAATCAATGCCGCTTTATTACAATGCACATCTGGAGTGGTTTCATAAATATCTTGGCGGTGATCCGGCACCTTATGATTCTAAAGAGATGGTTAAGAACACAGTGTTTAAATAAAAAGGTAACTGGTTTTTACACAAAATATTTAAAATACAAAAGGCGTCTTGCGACGCCTTTTGGGAAATCAACTCAGAAAAGTCTCTTAGTTTCTCGATTTTGCTTCATTAACTACGATATTTCTTCCTTTTAATTCCGACTCATTTAATGCTTTAATTGCATTTTGTGCATCGGAGGAGTTCTCCATTTCAACGAAACCGAATCCTCTGGATCTACCGGTATCGCGGTCTTTAACAATTTTAGCAGAAACGACATTTCCATGTCCTTCAAATGTTTCTCTTAAGGCGTCGTCATCGACTGACCAGGGGAGAGAACCCACAAATAACTTAGTGCTCACTAGAACCTCTAAAAAATAATATTAAAAAATTCCGGCCTATTACCGGAGAGCCAAAGTTACCACTATTAAATGGCATTACCTAATTAATTCGATTGATAATATCTACTCTAAATTCCTCAAAGAGCTTTTTTGTGATAAATCAAACAAAATATTTCAACTGCCCAACAATAGTTTACTTAAACAATCAATTATTTAAATAGTGAAGGATGTTTTTTATGAAAATCAGTTGCATCCTGATATGCTTTTGCAAATGTAATTAACCGCCCTTCATCGAATAATCTGCCTAAAAATGTTATGCTGGTTGGTGTTCCTGATTTGGAAAATCCATTGGGAAGAACAACACATGGATGTCCTGATAAGTTAGTTAAGATTGAACTATCGCCTTCCCAGGATGGGGCGATTATTATATCAAATTCATCCATAAGTTTTTTCATTTCCTGAATCAATAAATATCTAACTCTGTTTGCATTTATATATTCAACAGCAGGAATAAAGCGAGAAGCACGAAATACATTTGGCCATGCATTTTTTATTTGCCGAACCAATAGATTATCCCTGTTGCTTCTTGTTAAATCATCAAAGGCAGCACCAGCTTCGGCGGAAAGAATTATTGCAAGATCATTTACGGGAAATTTAGGAAGTTCAACTGGAATAAGCTTTACTCCAAGTTCTTTGAGCTTTGCAAGTGTCAATGAATCATTTATATGAAAATCATATTGTTTATCAAAATCACTTTTGAGATATCCAACTTTTAATTCTTTAAGATTAATTTCCGGGTTATAATTAAATGGAACATCATAAAGAGTTTGATCAACGTCATCCAAACCATGAATTGCGTTAAATACAATTGCAAGGTCTTCAGCCGTTCTGCAAATGGGACCAATTTTATCCATACTCCAGCTTAAAGCCATAGCACCGGTTCTATTAACTCTTCCATAAGTTGGACGCAAACCCGTAGTTCCGCAAACTGTAGATGGAGAAACTATTGAACCGTAAGTTTCCGTGCCTATTGCAAAAGGCAATAATCCTGCTGATACAGAAGAGGCCGATCCCGCAGAAGAGCCGCTTGATCCCTGAGTTGTATCCCATGGATTTCGTGTTTTACCGCCAAACCAAACATCGCCCCATGCAAGTGCACCCATAGAAAGTTTAGCACAAAGCACAGCACCGGCATTCTCCAATTTTTTAACCACTGTTGCATCTTCATCAATTAATTGATCTTTATAAGGCATTGCGCCCCACGTTGTTTTATAATCTTTGGTAGCAAGTAAATCTTTAACGCCAAAAGGAATTCCGTGTAGCAGACCGCGGTATTTTCCGGAAGCTATTTCTTCATCCATTTTTTTTGCCTGATCTAACGCACGTTTTTCAGTAAGGGTAATTACACAATGTAAAACCGGATCATATTTCTTTAGTCGATCGATAAAAAATTTTGTCAGTTCTGTTGACGTAATTTTTTTTGTGCGTATAAGTTCGGCAAGTTCTCCAATTGAAAAGAAAGCAAGATCATTTTTATTAGCAGGTAATTTTACATGGCTATAATTACTAAATTTTATTTCCTTTTGATCTTTAGGGAAAACAAATCCAACTGGAATGGGATTAAAATCTATTGCTGGTGGAACGCTGTTGGCTAATTCTATCTTTCTTATATTCTCATAATTTTTTAATTGTTCTTCAAGATTACCAAGCATTGAATCACGTTCGGCATCGGTAAATTCTAATCCAATAATTTTCTCTGCGCTAGAGATATTCTCTTTAGATATTGATTGTGAAAAAATGTCTGGTAAAATTAACAGAACTAAAGTTAAGACAACCTTAAATATTTTTAATGATGATTTCATAAGCACCTCTGTAAATTTATCTATCTTAAAATATTATTTATAACAATAATAAGAATTTACAATCTTATTAACTTTCGATTGGATAAAATAATTTTTAAATAAATTTTTTCTAAAAGGTGATTTATGGAGATTACTATAACTACTCCGGCATTATTGTTTCCCGCTATTTCCCTGTTACTATTAGCATATACAAACAGGTTTTTAACCATCGCGACATTAATAAGATCGCTTCATAAAAACTATAAAGAAAATCCTCAAACAGCTTTATTAGAACAAATAAAAAATCTTCGCAAACGTGTTCATCTAATAAAACATATGCAAGGCGTTGGTGTTGCAAGTTTATTTTTATGCGTCCTGTGTATGTTTTTACTTTTCTACAATCAGATTGAACTTGGCAAATTAATTTTTGCCTTCAGTTTGATTGCTCTTTTAATATCACTTGTGCTTTCATTAAAGGAAATTGCAATTTCGGTTGATGCACTGGAATTACATTTAAGTGATATTGAAAATCCGACAAAATAAAAATACTTCTACTTAATTAATTTTTTTGGTCTTGTCATTTAAAGAAATCTCTTTTATGTTTGTTATGAGCATATGCTCATAATTATTTTTAGAGACAGAAAATGCCAAGACCAGAAAAATTTAGAAGAATAAGATGCAGCCCGGCTTCATATTATTTTAAACCAACAGGCGTCCCAATGGGTGATCTTGACGAAGTTCCATTGGCACACGATGAGCTTGAGGCAATTCGTCTTGCCGATTTAAATGAACTCTTTCAGGAAGATGCTGCATTAAAGATGAATATTTCCCGTGCAACTTTTGGAAGAATAGTAATGCGGGCTCATAAAAAAATTGCGGATGCAATAATAAATGGTAAAGCTATCCGAATATCTGAAGATATACCACAACAAGTAAAAGGAAGAATGTTTCAAACCTGTAAAGGATGCCGAAAGAAATTCAGACAGAATTTACAGAACAATAAATGCCCTAAATGTTTATCAAATACAAAGGAGTAAAACATGTTTAGTGAAGTTAGTTCCCGAACCGCAGGTAAAATTGCAGTTGCAACCGATAATGGCCAGAATATCGCCGGTCATGTCGGAAGATGCAAATCATTTCTGATTTTTGAGACGAATGGAAAAGAAATAATTAAAAAAGAAGTAAGAGAAAATTCTTTTACACATCATCGTCAACAACACGAAGAGCACAATCACGAAGGCCATAATCATAATCATGATGAAGGACATCAGCAGCATAGTCATCAAAATTTAATTGATGGATTGAAAGATTGTGACGTACTTATCTTTAATCATGGCGGCTGGCGCTTGATTGAGGATATTAAGGCACATAATATCACACCAATATTAACAGATGAAAAGTTAGCTGAAGATGCTGTTCTAAAATATCTGAAAGGTGAGTTGATAAATAACGAAGAAAATGTTTGCAGCGGTCATCATCACTGATTTCCGATGAAAGGAAAGATTGCCGGTTTAAAATATTGATTTTAAACCGGTTTCTTTAACATTCTAATATCTGCGTCTGTTATTGCTTTGGCTACCACCTCCGGATCTGCCACCACCACCGCCGCCATTGAAGCGTTTTCTGCTATCCGTTTTAGGACGCGCTTCATTCACTACAAGTTTTTTTCCTTTAACTTCTTTAGTGTTTAATGCGTTAATTGCTTTTTGAGCATCTGCAAGACCCGGCATTTCAACAAAGCCAAATCCTTTTGATTGCTGTGAAAACATATCACGAATAATTTTTACTTCTTTTACCTGACCGAACTCTGAAAAAAGATTCATTAAATCTTCTTCCTGAACATCGTTTGACAAATTGCCAACAAAGATATTCATGTAAACTCCTGAAAATTTTAAAAATGTTGTTAATAGTTTGAGTGCATTTTGATTATGCATCTCATTTCCTGTGGATTAAAAACTAGAATGAGTAATCGGGTAAGATTATCTTAATTTTTAAGCAGGCAGTTGCAAGATAGGTTAATTAATTCACCAAAACAACAAATCTAATGCTATCCGGCTCACTAACGCTTTTTATTGCAATTAAAGTGAAATTAATAACTCACCTTTCGCAAATTTGTGAAACCTTGGAAGTCCGGCTAAAATTGTAGCTCAGATAATAAGAAAATTCTTAATTAATTCACGTCACTCATAAAACTAGTTTTTACTCTAAATCCGCAAAGCAGACTTAAGTCTGCTCAACGATTTGAATAATTGTTCAATACCTCTGTGTAAAGTGAATTAATTAATTCAGAAAACCGCAGGGCTTGTTATTAACTGTGCGTAACATAAGTTAATAAGTTATGTTACGCACAATGGCAAACCTCCGAGGTTTCAATGAATTATTTTATAGAAATATTATCACTAAGTGCCTTAAAACTACTTTAAAAATTTATTAATCAAAAAACCTCGGAGGTTTTACACGCCTTTGCGTAAGGTGAGTTAATAATTTAAAATTGGACTTAGCCACCGTTCGATATCTTCAATACTCATGCCTTTGCGCCGATGGTAATCGAGTACCTGATCTTTATCAATTTTACCAACATTAAAATATTTTGCTTCCGGATGTGCAAAATACAACCCACTTACACTTGCAGCGGGATACATTGCCATACTTTCTGTGAGTTTTATGCCAGTGTTTTTTTCAACCTTAAGTAAATCAAATATAATCGGTTTCTCTGTGTGATCGGGCTGAGCCGGATATCCGGGAGCCGGACGAATGCCAGCATATTTTTCTTTAACTAAGTCTTCGCTATTTAAATTTTCATCAGGAGCATAACCCCAATATTTTTTTCTAACAAGTTCATGTAAATGTTCGGCAAATGCTTCTGCTAATCTATCCGCAAGAGCTTTAATCATTATACTGTTGTAATCATCGTTAGCTTTTTCAAATCGCTCGATCTGTTTTTCTATCCCAATGCCGGCAGTAACCGCAAAAGCTCCGATGTAATCAATTAATCCCGACTCTTTTGGTGCAATAAAATCTGATAAAGCAATATTAGGTTGACCTTCTGTTTTTTGAATTTGTTGTCTGAGTGTGTGAAGAACTGTAAGTACCCCTTTCCTCGATTGATCCACATAAACTTCTATATCATCTCCAATTGAGTTTGCAGGAAATAATCCAACAACAGCGTTTGCGGTTAAAAGTTTTTCTGAAATAATTTTATCCAAAAGTTTATTTGCATCATCAAAAAGTTTTTTAGCTTCATCTCCAACGTTTTTATCTTCAAAGATCGATGGATATTTTCCCTTTAGCTCCCAGGTTTGAAAAAACGGTGTCCAATCAATGTAATTTTTTAAGATCGTAAGCGGATAATTGTTTAATGATATAACTCCAATTTGAGATGGTTTCGTGATTTTAGTTTTTTCCCATTGAATAACAAATTTATTCTCGCGTGCTTTTTCTATTGGAATCAGATTTTTCTCTGCTTTTCTTTTGGCATAATCTTCACGCAGATTTTTATATTCACTTTTTATTGATTGAATAAATTTCTCTTTTTCAATTTTATCCGCATTTAGTAAACTTGAAACAACGGGCACACTTCGCGAAGCATCAAGAACGTGTATAACGGCACCACTGTAATTAGGATCAATTTTTACAGCAGTATGAATTCTGGATGTTGTTGCACCGCCAATTAGTAAGGGAATTTTCATTTTGCGTCTTTCCATTTCTTTTGCCACGTGCACCATTTCATCAAGAGATGGAGTGATAAGTCCACTTAAACCAATAATTCCAACGTTTTGATCAATGGCTGTCTGAAGAATTTTTTCAGCATGAACCATTACACCAAGATCAATAACATTATAGTTATTACAGCCGAGCACAACACCAACAATGTTTTTTCCAATGTCGTGAACATCACCCTTTACTGTTGCAAGAAGAATAGAAGAAGCCCCCCCTAAATCTCCCCCTAAGGGGGAGACTTTTTGATCCGATTCGTATTCAAATAATTTATGAGATTTCTGTTTGTTTAATATTTCATTTATTTCGTTTAAAACTTTTTCTGTATCTGATGTAACTTGTTTATTAGTATAACGTATTACTTTGAATCCTTTTGATTCTAACCATTGTGTTCTGATTTGATCGGATTCCTGATTTTCTGGCAGTTGATGAATTTTGCCATCGAGTTCAATCACAAGCATTCGATCCAAGCAAACAAAATCTGCAATATATTGACCAATAATATGTTGTCTTCTGAATTTAAAATTTTCAAGTTGTTTTGATTTTAAAAATTCCCAAATAATTAATTCAGCTTTAGTAGGATTATCGCGATGTTTCTGGGCATATTCTTTTAAAATTTCATACAAAGCTGGATCGGCTGTGGCCCAATTAAATTTTTGTGATTGCTCCCCTTCCTTTAGGGAAGGGGCTGGGGGATGGGCCAGATATGGTTCTAAAATTGCCACTGCTTTCTTCATCACTCTAGCGCTTTTCACAACCTGCGGAAGAAACATTTTACCTGCGCCAAATAAATCTCCGACCACGCTCATACCTGCCATTAAAGGACCCTCAATCACCTCAAGGGGCTGTTTATATTTTAATCTTGCCTCTTCAGTATCGATATCTATATAATCAACAATACCTTTAATAAGAGCATACTTCAGTCTTTCTTCAACGCTAGTATTTCGCCAATCTTCCTTTTTATCATCTACCGCTGATTTATCTTTTTTCTTAATTGTTTCAGCAAACTCAATTAATTTTTCTGTTGCATCGGGTTTTCTATTAAGAATTACATCTTCAACTTTTTCTAAAAGATCTTTAGGAATATCTTCATACAGTGCAAGCTGACCTGCATTAACAATTCCCATATCCATCCCGGCTTTGATTGCATGATAAAGAAAAGCCGAATGCATAGCTTCTCGTACAACGTCATTGCCACGAAAAGAAAATGAAAGATTGCTTACTCCGCCGCTGATTTTTACTAAAGGCAGATTTTGTTTTATCCACCTCACGGTTTCAATATAATCAACAGCATAATTGTTATGTTCTTCAATTCCTGTTGCAATAGCAAGAATGTTTGGATCAAATATTATGTCTTGTGGCGGAAAGCCAATTTCTTCTGTAAGAATTTTATAAGCACGTTTACAAATTTCAATTCTTCTTTCAAAAGTATCTGCCTGACCTTTTTCATCGAATGCCATAACAATAACCGCAGCGCCGTAACTTAAAACCTTTTTTGCATGCTCTTTAAAAACCTCTATACCTTCTTTCATAGAAATTGAATTCACAATTCCCTTACCCTGCAAACATTTTAATCCCGCCTCAATAACACTCCACTTTGATGAGTCAATCATTATCGGAAGTTTTGCAATATCAGGTTCGGCTTCAAGTAAGTTTATAAATTTTGTCATAGCTGTTTCGGAATCGAGCATTCCCTCATCCATATTAATATCAAGTACCTGTGCGCCGCCTTCAACCTGATCCCGTGCAACTGATAGTGCTTCATCAAATTTGTTTTCTTTAATCAATCGGGCAAACTTTTTTGATCCTGTAACATTTGTTCGCTCACCAATATTCATAAAATTAGAATCCGGACGAAGAATAACCGGTTCAAGTCCACTTAATCTTAAGTAAGGTTCTTGCTTTCTGGGAACATGAGGTTTATGATGTTTCACTATTTCTGCAATTGCTTTAATATGATCAGGAGTAGTGCCACAGCATCCTCCAACAATATTAACAAAGCCGCTTGCTAAAAAATCTTTTAGCACACTTGCCATTGAGCTCGGAGTTTCATCATAACCACCCATTTCATTTGGCAGCCCCGCATTAGGATAAACTGAAATAAATTTATCAGAAATATTTGATAGGTCTTCCAAAAAAGGTCTCATTTGTTTTGCACCGAGCGCACAGTTTAAGCCAACACTAACAAGATTTTTAGCATGTGAAACAGAGATATAAAACGCTTCAACCGTTTGCCCTGATAAAGTTCTGCCGCTCAAATCCACAATTGTTCCGGATAACATTAATGGAAGCTCAAGATTTTTTTCTTCAAGATATTTTTGAACTGCTATGATTGCTGCTTTTGCATTTAGAGTATCAAAGATGGTTTCAACAAGAAGAATATCGGCTCCTCCATCAACAAGCCCTCTGGTTTGTTGATAATAAGCATCAACCATTTCGTCAAAAGTAACAGCGCGATAACCGGGATCATTAACATTTGGAGAAAGTGAAAGCGTTTTATTTGTTGGTCCCAGCGCACCGGCAACAAATCTGGGTTTACCTGATACCTTTTCGCCTGCTTTGCCATTAGGCGGGTTAAACTCGTTGGCAACTTCTTTGGCAATTTTTGCAGCTTGAAAATTTATTTCGTAAACAAGGTGCTGCATATGATAATCAGCTTGAGATATTGGTGTGCCGTTAAATGTATTTGTTTCAACAATATCTGCACCTGCTTCAAAATAGGCACGGTGAATACTTTTAATAATCTCTGGCTGAGTTATACATAGAATGTCATTATCGCCTTTTAAGTCGTGCGAATGATCGTTAAATCGCTCACCACGGAACTGTTCCTCTGTAAGCTTGTGGCGCTGAATCATCGTTCCCATTGCACCATCAAGGACTAAAATTTTTTCTTCCAGTATCTTTTTAAAATTATTAACTGTTATTGACATAAAATTTTTTAATCTTTCAGATGTTATCGTGATAATAATTCGTTAATTCTTTAAAAGCTGAACAAATATAATTAAATTGCCCTCTGTAAAAAACATAGGATAGTTATTGTATGATAGTAGTAACAGGCGGCGCAGGATTTATCGGCAGTGCAATTGTGTGGAGGTTAAATACTCTTGGTAAAGATGACATTATTATCGTTGATGAATTAGGTACAACTGATAAATGGAAAAATCTTGTTGGATTAAAATTTCAGGAGTTTGTTCATAAAGACGATTTTATCTCTGCCATTGTTGAGGACACAGTTGAGTTTCCTATCGAAAGTATAATTCACATGGGCGCAAACTCATCAACAACTGAAAAAGATGCTGATCATCTTTTCTCTAATAATTATCTCTACACACAGGAACTTGCAAAATATTGTTTATCAAAAAACATCAGATTTATTTATGCATCATCAGCAGCAACTTACGGCGATGGCTCGCTTGGATTTGTTGATGATGAGACGAAACTTGAAACTTTGCGTCCACTTAATATGTATGGCTACTCCAAACAGCTTTTTGATTTATGGGCAAAGAAAAACAATGTTTTAAATAAAGTTGTTGGAATAAAATATTTTAATGTTTTCGGACCGAATGAATATCATAAGGGCGATATGCGCTCGGTTGTGCACAAAGCATTTGAACAGGTTCGGGATACAGGTAAAGTCCGATTGTTCAAATCTCTAAACCCAAAGTACAAAGATGGTGAACAGATGCGTGACTTTGTTTACATTAAAGACGCAATTGATATGACTTTATATTTTATTGACCATCCGGATAAAAATGGGATATTTAATGTAGGCGCCGGCAAAGCAAGAACCTGGAATGATCTTGTATCTGCATTGTTTAATGCCATTGGTAAACCGGTTAATATCGAGTATATAGATTTACCGGATCACTTGCGTGAAAAATATCAATACTTTACAGAAGCTAATTTAGACAAGATACGATCAGCTGGTTATAACAAAGCCACCACTTCACTTGAGGATGGCGTTAAAGATTATGTAAAAAATTATTTGTTAAAAGATTTATATCTGGGGTACTAAAAATATTATCTTAAATTTAAAGAAGGAGAGTGAGTTCAAAAACTTTTGTCTTGTACTCACTCATAATTCTAAGAATTAATCAAACGATGCTTTCTCCTCATCATCCAAAAGATCATCCTCATCTTCTTCATCTATATCAAAATCATCATCGAAAATATCATCTTCGTCCTCTGGCTCGTCATCAAATAAATCATCGTCTTCATCTTCCTCTTCTTCGTCATTAAAATTATCCTCATCATCGTCTTCGTAGTCATCATCTTCATCTTTTTTCTTTTTCCTGGCAAAGGAAAGGGATTCTGATCTAAAATAATTTTGTTCTTCTATTAAGATCATTTTCTTTTTTTCATCTTCCGGTTGATAATTATTCTTTTCTAATTCCATTGTAAACATTCTCCGATAAAACTTATTTATTTCAGTTGTTAATTTATATGAGTATAGTAAATCTGCAAATAGAAAAATAAAAATCTTAAAAAAATATTTTTATGTTTTATAACTAATAAGAACTTATATTGCTTTAGATTATTTTTCAATAGCATAAATTTTTACAGGAAATTAAAATCATTATGAAACTTGCTACATTGTGTTATGTAACAGATAAAAAAACAAACTCAACTTTAATGCTCCATCGGGTAAAAAAAGAAAATGATTATCACGAGGGCAAATGGAATGGTCTTGGCGGAAAATTTGAACAAGGAGAATCTCCCGAAGAATGTGCTGTAAGAGAGATTGAGGAAGAATGCGGATTAAAAGTTAAGTCTATAACGATGAAAGGATTTATTACTTTCCCAATGTTTGATGAAAAAGAAGATTGGTATGTCTTTCTTTTTACTGCAGATGAGTTTGAGGGAAATTTAATTGATTCACCGGAAGGTAATCTTGCCTGGGTAAAAAATGATAAGTTAACAGAACTAAATCTTTGGGATGGAGATAAAATTTTTATTCCATGGTTATTTGAAGATAAATTTTTTAGTGCAAAGTTTATTTATGAAAATGGGAAGTATGTTAATCATGAGGTAAGTTTTTATTAAAACAAGAAATAGGGATTTGATAATGACTATAACAAAGAAAAAACAGAAATTAAATTATTATCAGAAAAACCGAAAGAAAATTTTAGCTCAACGCAAAAAACTTTATGCAGAAAATGCTGAGTTTAGAGAATACACTAAAAAATATTACGCCGAAAAATATCATCGGGATAAAGAATATCATGAAAAAACAAAAACTGCCTCAAGAAACAGGTATCATGAAGATGAAGAATACCGCTTAAAAACAATTGCAAGATCTGCAAAAAGGTATAAAGGTATAGCTAAAAAGAAACGAGAAAAAAATTTATGAACGAACTTAATTTTATGCACGAAAATATTTCTGGTATTTATAATTACTGCGACCGCTGGTGTGAAAAGTGTTCTTACACAAATCGTTGTCTGTTATTTAAACAGGAAGCTGAAAGAGAAATAAAGCATATTTTAAGAGATGAGAATAAAAATGATGCAGATACTCTTGCTAATGATTTGAAAGATGATTTAAAAGAAGCTTTCGAACACATAAATAAAATTATGGATGAAGACAACGAGGAAGATGAAGAGTTTGAAATGGATGATTTTGAAGATGAGGATGACGACGAAGAGGATAGCTTTGAGAAAGGGTTTTTTGAAGAAGAAGTTTCTGATGAAGAACGACCCTCTACATTTTTGAAGAATGCTGATAATCCATTAATCTTGCTGTCAGAAAATTTGTTTAAAGACTTTTATAAATATTATGATCTTTTAAAATCAAGATTTCCTGATGAGCTTGAAGAAAAAAATTCCCAAAGTCCTTTACAGCAAAATTTAGATGTACTTGGCTGGTACACTCCTCAATTACATGTAAAGATAAGAATGTCTTATTGGAATAAACATAAATTATCAAAATCAAAAGATCCTGAATTTGCAGAGATAGATGAAGAGATGCTTAATGTTAGTTCCCGTATTGCTTTTGTTGGAATTGAAAAATGTATTGCAGCTTTAAATTTTCTTTATCAGCAAAAAACTGAACTTCAAAAAGAGACTAAAGCCCTTCTAAATAATGTCCTTCAAATTAGAAATATTTTTATTGAAGAATTTCCTAATGCTCCAACTTATAAACGACCTTACTTTGATTAATTAACTGTTTTGAACAAATCATTTTTTTAATTATTAAAAAAATATTGTTACGTTTGAACTGTCAATCGTCCGAAATATTTTTTTCCGGAGTACTTGGAAGCATTAAAATCAGGAGAGACAAAATGCCCGCCACAATAGAAGACTTCAGGGAAGCCTTCCCTGGTGAAAGCAAGACCAATCAAAAATATCCTGCATTCTCAAGAAAAAACAGAACGCGAAAGATTTTTCAAACATTGCAAAACTTTTTAATACCGCTGCTGAAGCATGAAGAAAACAATCCTATGCGGAACTATTATCTGCAAATATGCACAGCCATTAAGGAAATTGCAACTGTGCTTAATGAAAACCCAACCGTAAATATTAAAATTGTTGAACACACAGATTCTGATGGTGATGATAAATCAAATCTTGATTTATCAAAACGCCGTGCTGCTTCCGTTAAGGATGCTTTGGTTAAAGGCTTTAGTATCGATGCAGCTAGGATTGAAACGGATGGAAAAGGCGAAAGCGAACCAATTGCTAAAAATGATAGTGGAGTTAATAAGGCGCTTAATAGAAGAGTTGAGTTTATAAAATTGTAATTGTATAATGTGGAGGCCACTTTGAAAGTGGACTCCACAATTATGAAAAACTTTTCCACGATTATAATCTTGCAGAAGGCAGGGTTTGGAGTTTATTTTTGCTGTGGATAACAATTGCACCTTTTGTTTTTTACAAGATATTAAAGCAAAAAAATATTTGATAAAAAATTTATTCTTCTTAGTATTCTCTTTAATTGTGGGACTTATTTCTCTCTTCACTATTTCCTGTTCAAACAATTCTAATAAAGAAATTACTCGTGGTGTTTATTTCTGGAAAACTAATTTCTCGCTTTCATCATCGGAAGTAAATTGGATTAAAGAAACAGCAATCAAAAAACTTTATGTTAGATTTTTTGATGTTGATTGGAATCCAAACATAAACAAAGCAGTTCCTGTTGGCGATGTTTCAATTTCAACAAAAAAGATTGTTGGGGTTGAAATAATTCCCGTAGTGTTTATTACTAATCGAACACTTCTCAATCTTCCGGATACTCTTATCGCTGAATTATCAAACAACATTTACAAAAAGATTTTTGCAAAGCTAAGTTTATTTGAAAATCAACCAATAAAAGAAATCCAACTTGATTGTGATTGGAATGAAACGACAAGAGAAAGATATTTTGAATTAATAAATCAAATAAAAAAACTAAGCAGCGAAAAGAATATAGAAATAACAGCAACTATAAGATTGCATCAGGTAAAGTTCTTTAGCAAAACAGGGGTCCCACCAATAAAACGCGGAATGTTAATGTTTTACAACATGTCTGATGTTTCGGATATCAGAACAAAAAATTCAATTTTTGATAAAGACATTGCTAAAAGATACTTAGTAAACTTTGATAAATATCCGATTGCGCTTGATGTTGTATTGCCTGCGTTTAGCTGGTCTTGCTGGTTTAGAAATGGCAAGCTTAAAAATCTTATAAATGATGTTAAGACAAAAGATCTTGAAGCGAATTTGAATTTTGTAAAAGAAGATAAAAATATTTTTCGTGCAACTAAAGAATCTTATTTAAAGGGTAATTATATTTTAACCGGAGATTATCTTCGCACTGAAGAAACTGATTTTAATACAACACTGGAAGCGGCCGAATTAATTGCTACTCATATTAAAAATAAAAGAATAAATGTTTCTATCTATCACCTTAACGGGGAGGTAATAAAAAACTATGGCACAGATAAGTTTAAAGATATTGTTGATTGCTTCAATTAGCGGTTTTGTGTTTTTCTTTAATTCGGATACGTCTAAAGGATGCGGGCCCGATTATGATGAAAATCCATTTCTATATGGATTGTTTGAACCTACCATTATAAAAGATGACTCATTATCTGCTTTTTTTCTAAGTCCTAGTTTTTTTTCTGATTATTCACAAAAAAGGTTATTGAATCCGGAAGTTGATAATATTAAGGAATGGAAAGATTACTTTAATAATAAATATACGTCTGAAGATTTATCAAATATAATTTATAGATCATCTCCAGAAGATATAAAGATTTTGATTGCTTCTAAATTAAATAACACCTATTCGATCATTCCAAAGCACTTAGCAAAAAGTGATATTACAAAGGATTTTATTGCAGGCAAATATTCCGAGGCATTCAAGTATTTAATTTTTGCAAAAGAATGCGAACCACAGGTTACAGATAATCGAAAAGATCCTTGGAGTGAACTGATAAGAGATACTTCTGCAATGAAAGAACTGCTGGAAAAAGGCAAGTTGTTTTATCAGGAAACAACAGATAAATATTTAAAAGAAAGATATGCCTATCAATGTGTTAGACTAGCTCACTATATGAAAGATTTTAAGCTCACGATAAAACTTTTTGACGATTTGTTTACCCCGCTAAACTTTAAAAGCATAATTTATTATTGGGCTTTATCTCATAAAGCTGGTGCTATTCGTTCTTTAGGAGATATTACTTATTCCTCTTATTTGTTTTCAATAATTTTCGACAAATGTTTAAGCAGACGATTAATAGCATCTCAAAACTTTAAAAGTTTAGACGCATCATTACTTTATGAAACCCTAGATTATTGCAAAGATAATCACGAAAGGACTGCTGTCTGGTTTTTACATGCCTATCTGACAAATGATTTTGGAAGTATGAAACAATTGTATGAACTTGAACCAAAATCTGCGTACTTAGAAATAATTCTTACAAGGGCAATTGATAAGCTTGAAAATGATATTTATGAATATTGGAACAGAGATAATCGTACAAATTGGTCGAATCAATTCATTCGTTTGGATTACCCTAATTTTTATTCCTTTGTAAGCTCCTGTGCTAAAAAAGAAAACACATTGAGACCTTACTTTTGGTATTATGCCGCAGGTTATCTGTCTTTACTGAGACAAGATTATGATTCTATGAAAGATAATTTTACTGCAGCAAAGAGATTGGTTCCAAAGGATGATTCCGAATATAATAATAGAATCAAAATTTTGGAGATTCTTGCCAAAGTTGATGCGCAAAAAATTATTGATGAAAATTTTGAATCAAATATTCTTAAAGATGTTAAATGGGTTCTGGATTTAAAAAAATACAATTCAGATGATGCCTTTAGCTGGATGATGAAACGGTTTTCTGAAAAATATTATAAACAACAAGATACTGCAAAAGCACAAATGTGTTTGGGCTTTAGGCTGGGCAAAGGCGATTATCTAAAGACTGTTTCACCGATTGATTATCGATCAAATCCGGGCAGGG
Organism: Ignavibacteriaceae bacterium; assembly: GCA_036796535.1. Classification (GTDB taxonomy): domain Bacteria; phylum Bacteroidota; class Ignavibacteria; order Ignavibacteriales; family Ignavibacteriaceae; genus IGN3. The sequence goes on along the minus strand of DAIRCT010000007.1, from coordinate 35,231 downwards.
CACCGCTTGATAAAATTATAAGATTTGTCGAATCCGATTATAATAGAACATCTTTTGATAAGTATTTAATAGAAAATTTTATTTATACTAAAAAAGATCTTTATGAAATTAGAGGCACCCTATTATTATCAAAATACGATTTTGAAAATGCTTTGCTCTGGAATTTCTCAAACATTAAAAATGATCTTTCTCTACTTCCTGCAGATCCATTTCAAATGAATCTAAATGATTGCCACGACTGTGACGCTAAAGTGCTAACTACAAAACTTTATACTAAACATTCCTTTGCCAAGAGAATGCTTGAATTAGAAAATGAAATTAAATCAACTTCTAAAAACAGAGCAGAAAACTACTTTCTATTAGCTAATGCATATTACAACATCACCTATTTTGGCAATAGCTGGATGATTATAGATTTTTATCGGAGTCATTACTCCAGTGATTACGATCCAAATTATTTAGATTGTTCAAAGGCTGAAGATTATTATCTTAAAGCGATGACATCATCGAACGATCAAGAATTTCAAGCCAAATGTTTATTTATGGCAGCCAAATGTGAACAGAATAGATTTTATATTGATAAGGGCTTTTTTCAAAGCACAAACTATTATTATTATTATTCTGATTGCGAGCCGAACCCTCAAATCAAAAAAGAAAACTATCGTATGTATTTTAAAAACCTAAAAGACAACTACTCTAAAACACAGTTTTACAAACAGGCGCTTAAAGAATGTAAGTATTTCAATTACTTTGTTACAAATAAATAATGTTTTATGAATGCTGTTTTCTTCCCAACACAAAAACTTCTAAGAAAGTGGTTTGAAAAAAATCACAAAAAAGTAGAGGAACTCTGGGTTGAGTTTTATAAAGTTTCTTCTGGTAAACCCTCTGTTACCTGGTCCGAATCTGTTGATCAGGCGCTTTGTTTTGGCTGGATTGATGGAATAAGAAAAAGTATTGATGAAGAAAGTTATTGTATAAGATTCACCCCCAGAAATCCCAAAAGCAATTGGAGCGCAATCAATATTAAAAAAGTTAAAGAACTTACTAAGCTTGGATTAATGAAACCAGAGGGGCTAATTGCCTTTTCATATCGCAAAACAGAAAAATCAAAAATCTATTCTTATGAAAATTCTATGGTTGTATTTGATAATGCCTTTGAGAAAAAATTTAAAGCAAATAAGCAAGCATGGAAGTATTTTAAATCAACTGCTCCATCATATCAAAAAATTACAACTCGCTGGGTTATGAGCGCAAAGCAAGAAACAAAAAGATTAAAACGATTAAACGAACTAATTAATGATTGTGCTTTGGGAAAAAAAATAAAAGCTATGAATTACGGAAAGAAATAAGATGAGCATACCTTTTCAAGTAATAGATTGGAACAATATTTCCAAAGAAGAGCACAAAGGAGAAGCCGGAACATCATTCTGGCAAACCTTACAATACGATGGTTTGCGTGTTCGCATTGTTGAATACAGCGCGGGGTATCTTGCTGATCATTGGTGTAAGAAAGGACATATTGTGCATTGTCTTGAAGGTGAAGTTTTAAACGAACAAGAAAACGGTGAGAAACATTTTCTAAAACAAGGAATGACTTATATTGTTTCTGACAACTTAAGCTCCCATCGTTCAGTTGCAAAAGACAAAGTTAAACTCTTAATTATTGATGGTGATTTTCTTAAATAATTTTTATGTTTTCTTTATCAATCCCTTCTGTGTTTATGTAAAATTTGTTTTTGTCATTTCGAATCTCACTTCAGTGAGTGAGAAATCTGTTTTTTGCTGAGTTCAGATTTCTCCCTCCGATCGAAATGACTTTCACACCTTCAATAAAAATTTTGTTATTGCCGCATTTACTTCTTCCGGATTTTCAATCGGACTCATATGTCCGCTGTTTTTTATCACCACAAACTCTGCTCCAAAAATTTTATCCGCCATCACCTTCATAACTGGCGGAGGTGTTAATGCATCCTTCTCGCCGCAAATAACAAGAACAGGAATTTTAATTTTACCTAAATATTCTGTTGTATCATTTCTTCCAATCATTGCAAGCAAAGAACCTTTTACTCCAACTGGATCGAAGCCCGAAGATTTTGTGATTCGTTTTTCAAATTCTTCTTTATGGTTTTTTTTGTAGTTATCACCAAAACAATTTGTAATAAAATCTTTTGCAAATGGAGCAAGTCCCTCTGTGTTTATTCTTTTAATTGCAGCTGCACGCTTAAGTTTTCCTTCGTTGTTATCAGCTTCTGAACGAGTGTCACAAAGAATTGCCGCGGAAAATCTATTCTGCATTCGTTCGAGAGCGCGTAAAGAAATGTATCCTCCCATTGAAAGTCCGCAAATAACAGGTTTATCTAATTTTAACTTATCAATAATTATTTCTAAATCATCAACGAAAGATTCCATTGTATACTGTCCATCGCCAACGGGAGATTCGCCAAGTCCTCGAATATCATAAGTGACACAAAAATAATTTTCACTTAATTCGTCAATCTGTGCTTTCCACATTGTGTGATCGTATGGAAAACCGTGAATAAAAATTATTGATTTGTTTTTGCTGCTGCCTTCAAGAAAAACGGATAAACCATTAATTGTTTCTTTCATTTTATTCCCTTTCAATTAAAAACTTTTGAATAATGAATGTTGAATAGCGAATGATGAAATTTTTGCATTTAACTTCAACCTTCTGAATTCTTTGTTCGATATTCGTTATTCATTAAAACTCTTTTGTACTTACAAGATGAAATTTAATTCATTATACCTTATTATTCACATTAGAAAATTAAATTATTCTTTAATCTATTCTCTTTGTGCCTTTGAGTCTTCGTGGCAAAAAAATTCTCTCGCCACAAAGACACGAAGACACCAAGTTAAAAACAAGCTGAAATATGAAAATAGCATTTGTTACAACAGAGTGCGTTCCATACGCAAAAACAGGCGGACTAGCTGACGTTGCCGGTTCACTTCCAAAAGCATTAGAACAACTTGGCTGCGAAGTAAAAATTTTTCTTCCCAAGTATCGTTCAATAGATGAATCAAAATATGATTTGCGATACAACTGGACAATTGGAGAAATGATTATTCGGGTTAATGGAGTTGGTCGTTCTGTACATCTTCATCAGGCAAAACTGCCTAACAGCAATATTGAAGTTAACTTTATTGACTGTCCGCATTATTTTTATCGTGATGCAATTTATACTAATGATATAGATGAAGACGAAAGATTTATTTTGTTCAGTAAAGGTGTTATCGAAACTTTGCAAAGATTTGGCTGGGCTCCGGATATAATTCAGTGTAACGATTGGCAGACAGGATTGATTCCTCTTTTTATAAAAGATAATTACAGTTGGGATAGAATGTTTGATCATACCGCAACTGTTTTTACTATTCATAACATTGGTTATCAGGGTCGGTTTTCTAAATTAACTTTATTTGCTGCAGAGATTCGTGGTGATTTGTATTATCCAAACGGACCCGTTGAGTTTGAAGATTCTGTTTCTTTTATGAAAGCAGGAATTGTTTTTTCTGATTTGATAAATACAGTTAGCAACAAATACTCGCACGAAATTTTAACTCCAGAATACGGAGCAGGGCTGCACGATGTACTCAGAAGCAGAAAACAGGATGTTTACGGGATACTAAACGGAGTTGATTATGATGAATGGAATCCCGAAACAGACAAGTTTCTTCCTTACAAGTATTCGATGAAAGATCTTTCCGGTAAAACGAAAAATAAAAAATTCCTGATGGATCACTTTAATCTTCCGTTTGATGAAAACAGACCATTAATCGGAGTTATCTCCAGATTAGTAGCGCAAAAGGGATTTGATATTTTTTCCGCTGCTATAAATGATTTAATGAATCTTGATGCACAATGGATAATTCTTGGCAGCGGTGAAGACAGATATGAAAATTTCTTCCGCGGGCTTCCCCAATATTTCCCAGGCAAAATTGCAACTTACATTGGTTATAACAACGAACTTTCTCATTTGATTGAAGCCGGTGCGGATATTTTTGTAATGCCATCGCGATATGAACCTTGCGGACTTAATCAAATCTACAGCTTAAAGTACGGTACCGTTCCTGTTGTTAGAAAAACCGGCGGACTTGCTGACACAGTAAAAGATTGGGATGAAGAAAAGCATTTTGGATTTGATCATGGAAATGGATTTTCTTTTTATGATTATACAAGCTATGCGCTTTCATCTTCTGTTGAGCGCGCAGTAAATGTTTTTAAACAAAAAGATATCTGGAAAAAAATCCAGCTCAACGGAATGAAATTAGATTTTAGCTGGAAAAAATCTGCAGAGAAATATTTAGAGCTTTATAAGCTAGCTAAGGAGAAAAGAGGATGAATTCTTAAAAATTTAAAATTTTTATGAAAAAAATTTTTTTTGTTGTTTTTGTTTTTTTATTTACGGACATTTTTCCACAAACAAATCCTATTGTTTATGGCAACAATCCGTCTGCCGGACATTATGCTTTTATAAACGGAATAAATTTATATTATGAAATCTACGGCAGCGGCAAACCATTAATCCTTTTACATGGCAATGGCGGATCTATTGATGCCTTCAAATATCAAATTCCTTTTTTTGAAAAACATTTTAAAGTAATTGCAATAGACAGCAGACTTCAAGGCAAATCCGGCGGTTCGCCAGATAGTATTTCTTATGAGATGATGGCATCAGATTTTTGTGCCTTGCTGGATTATCTACAAATTGATTCCGCTTATGTTTTGGGCTGGAGTGACGGTGGTATTGATGGACTAATTATGGCGATGATGTGTCCGAACAAAATAAAAAAATTAGCTGTATCCGGAGCTAATGTCCTTCCCGATTCTACCGCAGTTCCTTACGCCGATATATTGTGGATGAGAAATTTTATAGAGCACGATACAACAGCTTCAAAAACAGAAATTGCACTAAACAAAATGATGTTGTATCAACCCAATATTCCATTTGAAAATCTAAAACAAATTCATTGTCCTGTTTTGGTGATGGCGGGAGACCATGATATAATAAAACCTGAGCACACACTAAAAATATTTCAATCTATACCAAATGCTGAGCTATGCATTTTTCCTGATTCAAATCACGGAGTTTGTCAGCAGCATCCTGATTTGTTTAACGAAATTGTGCTGCGGTTTTTAAATAAATAAAAAAAGTGTTTGTATGTGTTTTTCAAAACAAGAATCAGATTGATTTTGCAGAAGTTGTTAAAATGGTTTACATTGACATCAGAAAATTTTACAGAAAGATTAATCTATTTATTATAAAAATCTTAAAGTTTATTTAAATATTTCTACCGGATATTTTATATGGAATCAATAACTTCTTATATTCATATTGCTTTCGCATCATTAATTACACTCTTCCCCGTTGTTAATCCAATTGGAACTGCCTTTGTTCTAAATCCCTTTTTTGCTGACCTATCAAAAAGTGAACAAAAAATTATTGCTAAAAAAATTGCTCTTTATGCTTTTGCAATATGTTTTACTACTTTGATCTTAGGACAATATATATTACAACTTTTTGGGCTTTCAATTCCTGTTGTGCAGCTTGCGGGCGGAATTATAATTTGCAAAATTGGTTGGGAGTTTATGGGTGATAGTCCCCAAAGCTCAACGATAGAATTAAAAAATCATGATTCTCTGTTAAGTATCAATAATAAACTTTTTTATCCTATTACATTTCCAACTACAACCGGTGCGGGAACAATTTCTGTGCTGCTCGCTTTAACAGCCCACAGCAAGGGATCTGGATTTACCGAGACTGTTATAAATATGAGTGCGGTTCTTCTTGCCATTATCGGAATTACTTTTTTGATTTATATTTTTTATTCAAACACCTCCAGAATTTTAAATCACTGGGGTGATACCGGAAAAAATATTGTGAATAAGATCAGTGCATTCCTGGTATTTTGTGTGGGACTTGAAATTGCTACCACCGGATTATTTAAATTGATAAAAATGCTTTCTCATTAAGTATAAAGATTACTTAACTATAAAATAATTGTTGAAAATTATTTCCTTTATGGATAATATTATGTTCGGACTTAAAGAAAGGAGACGAGAACAACTTCGCAAGAGGCCTTTCCCTGAAAATTGGGAAAAAATTTTAGAAAACAACATTGCGTATTATCATCATCTAAGCGAAGAAGATAAAACTGAATTGAAAGGGCACATTCAAATATTTCTGAACGAAAAAGAATTTGAAGGAATAGATGGTTTCGAAATTACGGATGAAATTAAAGTTACAATTGCTGCACAAGCTTGTGTTTTGCTGTTGCATAGAGAAACTGATTATTATCCAACACTTCACACAATTTTAGTTTATCCGCATGCATTTTATTCGCATGTAAAACAATACTTACCAGGTGGAATTGTTTCAGAAGGTGAGCAAGGAAGACTGGGAGAATCATGGTATCGTGGTCCTGTTGTTCTTTCCTGGGATGATGTAAGAAGATCCGCACACGATCATAATGATGCACACAATGTCGTTTTTCATGAATTCGCTCATCAGCTTGATAGTGAATCGGGTTCAAACGAAGGAATTCCTCTTCTTCCAAATAGATCAAGCTACATAGCTTGGGCAAGAGTTTTAGGTGGAGAGTATCAGGAACTGCTAAAGGAAATCCAGCATCACCAGAAAACTGATATTGATCCTTATGGTGCTACAAATGCTGCAGAGTTTTTTGCCGTTGTTACAGAAGCATTTTTTGAAAAACCAGTTGAACTAAAAAAACATCATCCGCAGCTTTATGAACAGCTTTCCCTTTTTTATAAACAGGATACAATAAAAAGATTTTTGAAATAGAATTAAAAACATTTTTAATAAACTTTATTATGGAAAAATTAATACGTTGCCCCTGGCCTAAAGATGATGAGCTATATCAAGAGTATCACGATAAAGAATGGGGCGTTCCTGTTCATGATGATAAAAAATTATTTGAATTTCTTTTACTCGAAGGTTTTCAAGCCGGACTTAGCTGGAGAACTGTTCTTTATAAAAGAGAAAATTTCCGTAAAGCGTTTGATGATTTTGATTTTAACAAAATTGATAAATACGATAAAAGAAAAATCAATTCTCTCATGAAAGATTCCGGAATTATTCGCAACAAACTAAAAATTGAAAGCGCTGTTAAAAATGCAAGCGCATTTATAAAAGTAAGAGAAGAATTCGGCGCTTTTGATAAATACATTTGGGGATTTGTTGAAGGGAAGCCAATTAAAAATAAATTTAAATCGCTAAAAGAACTTCCAGCAAGAACTGAGCTTTCTGATTTGATAAGCAAAGATTTGAAGAAACGCGGATTTAACTTTGTTGGCTCAACAATAATTTATGCACATATGCAGGCAACGGGCATGGTAAACGATCATCTTGTAAGTTGCTTTTGCTACAACCGTTAGATAGTAACCAGATATCTCAAAAATTTAATTATTAAAGCTTTTCAATAAAATAGAATATTTTAATTTCGTTAAGAAATTAAAATAATTCCAGAAAAATTCTATCTTTATTTATCCATCCAGAAAAAAATTAACTCTCCAGGAACTTTAAACCGATAATCTAAGTTTAGTTAGTGTAGCAATAATTAAACAAATACAATTAACCCACAAATAACAAAACAAAAAGGAAGTACTATGAAAACAAAATTTCTTCTTTTCGCTCTTTTATCTGCATTGTCGTTATCCCCCGGCTTTGCCCAAACTGCAAGAGTGCAGGTTATTCACAACTCAGCAGATGTTTTAGCTGGCAGCGTTGATATTTATGTTAACGGTACATTGGCTATTCCCGATTTCGCATTCAGATCTGCAACTCCTTTTATTGATTTACCCGCAGGAGTTACATTGAACATTGGTATCGCACCCGGTAACAGCGCTTCCGTAAATGATACACTTAAAAACTTTCCGGTTGTATTAACCGCAGGAGAAAAATATGTTGTGTTTGCTAATGGTGTTTTAACTTCCGGTTATGCTTCAAATCCAGATGGCAGAAATACTAGCTTTACTCTTTTTGTTAAACCTATGGCGAAAGAAACCGGGACAGGTTCAGGCGTGGATTTATTTGTACTGCACGGTTCAACTGATGCGCCTACTGTTGATGTTAAAGTACGTGAGTTATCAAATGCTACAATTGTTGATAATGCTGCTTATGGTGATATTACTCCTTATTTAACTGCACCTGCACAGGATATTACTTTAGACTTATATCTTGGCAACGGAGTTAACTATGTTGCTTCATTTACTGCACCATTAACAGGCTTAGGCGGTGGATCAGCAGCAGTGTTTGCTTCTGGTTTCCTTGATCCAACTTCAAATCAAAATGGTGCAGCTTTTGGATTATTTGCAGCTTTAGCAAATGGAACTGTAGTTCAATTACCTGCAGCTACTGCTCCTAATGCAAGAGTGCAGGTTATTCACAACTCAGCAGATGTTTTAGCTGGCAGCGTTGATATTTATGTTAACGGTACATTGGCTATTCCCGATTTCGCATTCAGATCTGCAACTCCTTTTATTGATTTACCCGCAGGAGTTACATTGAACATTGGTATCGCACCCGGTAACAGCGCTTCCGTAAATGATACACTTAAAAACTTTCCGGTTGTATTAACCGCAGGAGAAAAATATGTTGTGTTTGCTAATGGTGTTTTAACTTCCGGTTATGCTTCAAATCCAGATGGCAGAAATACTAGCTTTACTCTTTTTGTTAAACCTATGGCGAAAGAAACCGGGACAGGTTCAGGCGTGGATTTATTTGTACTGCACGGTTCAACTGATGCGCCTACTGTTGATGTTAAAGTTCGTGAGTTATCAAATGCTACAATTGTTGATAATGCAGCTTATGGAGATATTACTCCATATCTAACCGCACCTGCTCAAAATTTAACTTTAGATTTATATCTTTCAGATGGGACAAGTTTAGTCGGTTCATTTATAGCTCCTTTGGCTGGCTTGGGCGGTGGTGCTGCGGCTGTATTTGCTTCAGGATTTTTAAATCCCGCAGCTAACCAGAACGGTGCAGCTTTTGGATTATTTGCAGCATTATCAAATGGTAGTGTTGTTGAATTATTACCAGGAGTAGTGCCTGTAGAATTAACTTCATTTAGTGCAAACGTTAATGGAACAGAGGTTAATCTTCTTTGGTCTACTGCTACCGAAACGAATAACAGTGGTTTTGAAGTTCAAAGAAAATCAGGCAACGAATTTGTTACGATTGGTTTTGTAAGAGGCAAAGGAACAACAACGGAAATTCAAAGATATACATTTACAGATTCTAAGCTTCCTGTAGGAACATATTCTTATAGATTAAAACAAGTCGATTTTAATGGAACATATAATTACTCAAAAATAATAAATGTGGATTTGACTGCACCTACTGTTTTTACACTCGAACAGAATTATCCAAATCCATTTAATCCATCAACATTGATTAGTTATAATATTCCACAGAATTCTTTTGTAACATTAAAGGTTTATGATGTAATAGGAAACGAAGTCGCAACACTTGTAAATCAAAATCAACCAGCTGGTAAATATGATATAAGATTTGATGCATCAAATTTAAGCAACGGTGTTTATCTGTACTCTATAAAGACTGATAATTTTGCTTCTACAAAAAAGATGATCCTGATGAAGTAATTATGTAGCGCTCGAATCCCTTCGTGCGCTTGATTAATAATTCTCAGGAAATGATTCGCAGCAGCGAAGTGGGTTACAAAGAAAATTAAGGCACGAACAATCGTGCCTTTTTTATTTTAAGTTTTTTCTGATGGTCTTTTCCTTAGTAATTTTGTTGTGTGAAAAAACTAAAAGGTCTCTTCAGTTTAATAAGATTTGAGCTTCCGCTTGCTGCGGGTATTTGTGTTGTACTCGGCCAGCTTTTTGCGATTGGTTACTTTGCACCACTGCATTTAACATTAACCGCCGCCCTATCCGTTTTTTTTATATCTGCCTCAATACTCGTTTCAAACGATTACTTTGATATTGAAACCGATAAGATCAACGCTCCACATAGGCCAATACCATCTAAACTCGTCACTCCTGCAGAAGCATTGTCTCTTGCGGTTTTTTTATTGATAGCTGGATTAGTACTAAGCCTTACAATTAGTACGTCTGCTTTATTATTTTCAATAAGCTTAGCTATAATCGGGTTGCTTTATAACAGGAAATTCAAAAAGTACGGATTCGCTGGTAATCTAATGGTGAGTTTTTCAGTTGGAATGACTTTTATTTTCGGAGGTTTATCTGTTGGATTGCCGTTTAATAAAGTCGTAGTGTTCTTTGCAATAATTGCAGCGCTGGTTGATCTTGGAGAAGAAATTGCTTCCGATGCAATGGATGTAAAGGGTGATAAACTTATTGATTCAAATTCTATTGCGATCAAACACGGAAAAGAAAAAGCGTTACGATTAAGCGCGCTTATTTTTGTTATTGTTGTCCTTTTAAGTTTGATCCTCTTTTTCTTACAATGGTTTAAAGTCATATATCTTTTACCAATCGTAATAATGGATGTTTTTATCGGGTACTCAACATTAGGTCTGATTAAATCAAAAAACGAAGAAGGACGCAAGTACATCCGCTTGCTTTATCTTGGAGCTACATTCGGGCTTCTTATATTTTTAGGTATGAGATTGATAGGAACGTAGTTATCGGTTCTTTTCTTAAATTTCCACAACCAAAATAATTAAGTAAATTTATTTTTTATGAATCCATACAAAGGATTAAAAGGTCTTCCGCACGATATGTGGGTATTGTTCTTTACTTCGCTCATAAATCGTTCGGGAACAATGGTTATACCTTTTCTTGCACTTTATCTTACAAAAAAAATCGGCGTAAGTCCCGCGGAGGCAGGAACTGCATTGCTTGTTTATGGCGCCGCAGCATTTATTGCTGCACCATTAACAGGAAAACTTTCGGATAAACTTGGCTCGCTCAGAATAATGAAATTTGCTTTGTTTGGTTCAGGAATAATTTTCTTTCTTTACTCGTTTATCACAAATTATTATTTGATACTTTTTGCCTCTTTTATTTTAGCAGCAGTAAATGAATCCTTTCGTCCGGCAAATTTATCTTTGATTACAGAAATTGTTACACCATCACAACGAAGAATGGCTTTTGCATTAAATCGTCTCGCAATTAATGCCGGAATGAGTATCGGTCCTGTTATCGGCGGCTTCTTAACATTGATCGATTTTCATTATTTGTTTTATGCAAATGCACTTGCGTCAATCGCGGCGGGAATTTATTTAAGCTCCGTTAAATGGTCATCCCTATCTTCCGGAGGGGATGATGAAATAATTGCAGACATTTCAAAAATTAAACTTTCAGTTATATCTGATAAAAAATATTTGTTTTTTCTCTTTGCGATTATACCCGCAAATCTTGTTTTCTTTCAGCAGCTTGGTGCGCTCCCACTTTATATTGTAAATAATTTAGGATATTCAACCGCAGCATTTGGATTGTTTAATGCAATAAATACTGTTTTAATAATTCTTGTTGAAGTTCCGCTAAATAACTGGATGAATGACACGCCTTATAAAAAATCTTTAATGATTGGGGCGATGCTTGCAGGAATCGGTTTTGGCGGCTTTGCAATTGCAACAACAACTTTTTCGCTTGCAGCGGCAATTATTATTTTTACTTTTGGTGAAATGATTTTCTTTCCGACAACAGCGGCATACACATCAGAAATTGCACCGGCGGACAGACGTGGAGAATATATGGGTTATTATCAAATGACATTCAGCTTTGCTTTTTCAGCCGGTCCCTGGCTGGGAACAGTTGTTTATCAAAACTATGGCTCTGTAATTTTGTGGAGTAGTGCATTAGTTTTTGGTTTGATAACCGCAGCGTTAATGTTTTTTGTAAAAGAGAAACAGACAAATAATTTTTAAATAAAATTTTATTCTTGATGATATTGCTTTTATATGTTTTTTGTGTTTTAGTGGCAAAAAACTGTTTGCCACTAAATCACAATCCGTTAGTTAAAGGACACTAAATAACACAAAAAGAATTTTTGCAATGGTAAACCTTTAGTAATTTTAAATCACAAATTAATTATTGGTTTACAAATGGACTTACAAGAACTACTCAAAACTCAAAGCGCTGAAATTTTAGAAAACGCATTGCAATCATTAAACTGCGCACATCTTAAATCATACTCAAAATCATCACAGGAAGAAAACAAAAAAAGACTGCTTAATCTTTTAACCCTAACACAGCAATGTGTTTCTGAAAAAAAACTTCTTCCGATGAAAGAGTACGCCGCACAAATTGCCAAAGAAAGATTTGATTCCGGATTTGATTTATACGAAGTTCACACAGCATTTAATGCACTTGAAGAAGAGCTCTGGAACAGAGTAACAAAAAATATTGCCCCGGAAAATCTTGGTGAGGCATTAGGATTGATAAGCACTGTCCTTGGCGCAGGCAAGGAAGAGCTTGCATTAACTTATGTTTCGCTTGCAAGCAAAACAAGAACACAAACATTAAATCTTACAGAGCTTTTTGGCAGGAACTAAACTTTAGTCATTCCGTCCACCTCGGCGGATTGTTTCGGAATCTCTAAAATTATTTAGAAGCTGAAATAAGTTCAGCTTGATAAATCACCTCAGCACCAAAGTATCGGGTCCTTCAACCTTGGCGATGTGGCAACAGCAATCATCCGTGTGATAAAGATATTCTGCAGAAATAGTTTTCTTCCCATCTGTAGCAGAAAAGAAAAACTTTTGAGGTAATAATTTTCCGCAAAGCAGATTTAAGAATCCATCGTTTAAAACTATATATCTGCCCGGAACAAACTGAAAGAAATCCTGTTGGATGTTTAATTTATTTCCATCTTTATCTTTTACCGTAACCGATAATGAATCAATCGGAACACCATTTGAATCAATTATCATGACAGTGGAAGTCATAAAGACCTCTGTGCAAAAACAATTTTTATCTACAGTTGAGCAGGAAGATGTGATAATTAAAATCACAAGGATTAAAGGAAAGTATTTGAATTTTGCATTCATTATGCTGAATATATTTATGTTTAACTATTAAACAATTTACAAAACTTAAACTTATTTTTGTAATAAATTCCATAAACAATTCGATATTTGAAATGAAAAAAACTTGTGTGCTTTTAATAAATCTCGGAACACCTGACAGTCCATCTGTAAAAGATGTAAGAAAATATTTATTTGAGTTTCTAAACGATCCTAGAGTTATAGATATAAATCCAATAGGCAGATTTTTTCTTGTTAACTTTATAATCGTCCCTTTTCGTGCGCCTAAATCCGCAAAAATTTATAAACAGCTCTGGACAGAACAAGGTTCACCGATTATTATTTATGGAGAATCGGTAAAAGAAAAATTGCAAAAGGAATTGGGTGATGATTTTGATGTTGAGCTTGCAATGCGATATCAGAATCCAAGTCTTGATGAGGTTTGCGCAAGAATGGAAAAAAAAGGTTATGAAAAAATTTTAATACTTCCATTGTTTCCGCAGTATTCCTCTGCAAGTACAGGTTCTGCTATAGAAAAAGCGATGAAATTAATTAGCAAGTGGTGGGTAATTCCGGAAATAAAAATCATCTCACAATTTTATGATAACGAAGATTATCTAAACTGCGTAATTGAACAATCAAAAAAATATAATCTTGATGAATATGATCATATACTTTTTAGCTATCACGGTTTGCCGGAAAGACAGGTTGATAAAGTTTATTCTGATGGCAAGCCATGTTCGGATCATAAATGCGATGAGGAAATTAATGAGGATAACGGATATTGCTACAAAGCAACATGTTATGCAACAACCCGAATGCTTGCTGAAAAATTAAAGCTGCCGAAAGAAAGATATACTGTTTGTTTTCAATCAAGATTGGATAAAGATTGGCTTGAACCTTTTTCTGATAAGGTTATCGAACAATGGGCGAAGAAGGGTGCAAAGAAACTTCTTGTTTTTAGCCCCGCATTTGTAGCTGATTGTCTTGAAACAATAGTAGAGATTGGCGTTGAGTATCAGAAACTCTTTGAAGAGAATGGCGGAGAAATAGTTCAGCTTGTAGAAAGTTTAAATGATAGTCCAATGTGGATTGAAACGCTTAAAAAAATGGTTTTAAAAAATCTTTGAGGCATCTATGCTCGACAATACCGGAAAAAAAATAAAACATCAAACAAAAAAGCAATTAAGAAAAGTTAAACGATTGATTAGTTCTAAACCAAAACAAATTGGGCTGCCTCCGGGTACACTCGTTTATACAGGCGAAAAAGAAAAAGAGCCAATAAAATTTAAAGTGTTTGAATACGATGAAGAAACCTTTTCAGAAATAGAATATCAAAACGTTGAAAGAATTTTTCCATATAAACAAAGCGGTAAACGTGTTTGGATAAATATTGATGGTGTTCACAACATTGAGATAATGGAAAAAATTCAAAATCATTTTAACATTCATCCCCTTGCAATGGAAGATATGTTGCATACAACCCAGCGCCCAAAAGTGGAAGAGTATGATGATTATTTGTTTATAGTTTTAAGAATGTTTTTCTACAGCGATGAATCACGTGAGCTGAAAAATGAGCAGGTCAGTATCATACTTTCAGAAAATTATATAATAAGTTTTCTTGAAGATGTTGGCGATGTTTTTGATCCCGTTAGAGATAGAATCAGAAAAGTAGGAACTAAAATCCGAAAAAATGGAGTGGACTTTTTAGCATATTCGATAATGGATTCCGTTGTTGATAGCTATTTTCATATACTGGAACAAATTGGCGAAGAGATTGAAGAACTTGAAGATCGTCTGGTTTTGAATACCCAGAAAGAAGACATTCAACTTGTGCATAGAATGCGGAGAAACATGATTTTACTTCGCAAATCTGTTTGGCCATTAAGAGAGGTTATTAGTTCCTTGCAGCGCAACGAGCACAATGTAATTAAATCTTCAACTCAAATTTATTTGCGCGATATTTATGATCATATAATTCAGATTATAGATACAATAGAATCTTACCGCGATATGATAGTTGGAATGCTTGATGTTTACCTCTCAAGTACAAGCAATAAACTTAATGAAGTGATGAAAGTGCTTACTATCATCTCAACTCTTTTTATTCCTTTAACTTTTCTTGCCGGCGTTTATGGGATGAATTTTAAATTCTTTCCAGAGCTTGAAAAAGACTGGATGTATCCCTGGGGATTCTGGTCAATTACATTAGTAATTATTGTTGTAATGCTTATTTTCTTTAAACGAAAAAAGTGGTTTTGATTTATTCTTTAAGATTAGTCATTTATTCCAACTAACCAGGGAACTGTTTTTTAAGAAAAAAATATTTAAACAAAAGATTATTCATCTCAACTTCTTTATCTGACTTTTATAAAACAGCATTTACACTTTTGCCTTAGTGTATTTCAAAATTCCTTGCTAATCCCGAAAAATTTTTTATATTATTAGTGAGTAATTTTAGAACCGTTGAAAAAAAATTGATTTTTGAATTTTGTTATGTCGTTGATGCCGGTGGTTTTGAGTAGGTATAATTTTTTATGAGATCGCATAAGTTCTTCGCCAATATTTTCTTGTCACGTTTAACTGCACTAACCTCCGGCTCAACGCTTTATTGATTATTTAAAGCACTAAGTATTTCACTGCATAGTTAAGGAGCTAAAAATGGAATCCTATCAAATTGTAATTGTAGGTAATGGTGAACCTGCACTCGTTTGTGCTCTCTCTGCAAGAAATACCTATCCCGATAAAAACATAGCAATAATAAAAAATGATAAAAGAAATTCGATTGTAGAAGAAATATTATTAGCGGCTTCGGGAGATTTTGGAAGAAAGCTTTCCATTATTTATGATGACATAGTCCAAAAAAATAATAACACACTAAATCTTGCAAGTGGTAGAAAAATTCAATATGAAAAACTTGTAATAGCTGCCGGCTCCAGTGCAATTGAGCCGCCCATTGATGGCATTAAAAAACGAGGTGTTCTGTTAATTGATACGGATCCCAAATATTTGCGCAAAATTAAACGCGAAGCTTTGGAAGCAAACCATATCGTTATCTTTGGGGGAGGATATATCGGTGTTGAGTTAAGCGATGAGCTTCTTAGAGTTGGAAAGAAAGTTACCATTGTAGAAAAATCCAAAAGACTTATGCCCTCTTCCTTTGATGCCGAAATAAGCGTAAAGGCAAAAGAGATAATTGAAAATATGGGAGGAAAGGTAATACTTGACTCAAAAATTAGAAGCATATTGGGAGATGATTCTGTTTCCGGCGTAAAACTAAGTAACGATGAAATTATTGACTGTGATTTTTTAATTATCTGCTGCGGAACAAGACCAAATACGGAGTTGGCAGAGAAACTTGGACTTATTTTCGATCGGGATAGAGGAATTCTTGTTGATGAATATTTCCGAACATCAGATAAAGATATTTATGCAGTTGGAGAATGTGCTGCAAAATTTGATTTCTATGCAAGTGATCTTGCTAATGTGCTTTTACATAATACAAAAATGGAAGAGGCAAAATTAGTTGGGGCAAATCTTTATTCTGTGATTTTTAATCGTGGAAAGATGATAGATTATCTTAATGAAAAAAGAAACATAAGGGGTAAGATTAAATCAGAATTAAAAAGTCTGGAGGTGTTAAATGGCTCAAAAGTTTATCTACCTTTGCAGTGATTGTAAAGCCGAATGGGTTGTTGATTCTTCAAAACAACAGCCAAAGGTTTGTTCTTCCTGCGGCAGCAGCAAGATATACAGAAGCATTCATCACCAAAGATTTGCGAAAAAAAGCCGTAGCAAAGTACGGTGGTCTTATAAAGTTTAATTATCAGGAGGATGTTATGAAAATTGCAGTGGAATCCAACGATGGCGGCAAAACTATTTCTGATCCTTTTGCACGCTCAAAGGGCTTTTTGATCTATGAGGTTGACGATAAGAATGTCTTCGTTAAGGAATTCAGAACCTCAAAAAGATTAAAAACAGCCATCCTGGAAAACGAGCTGAATGACTGCAACGCTGTTATTTCCAGAGGAATGCCAAATGCGTTCAAAGAAGAGCTGGAAAAACAGGGTAAAAAAGTTGTGATAACATTTAATTCTTCACCAAGAAAAGCTTTAAATGTTTTCTTAACTGATCAGTACAATTCACAAATAGCTCGTCTTCACAGCTGATGCTATAAATTACAAGTTAAAATTTTAAATAAATTTTAACCGGGCATATCTCTGTAATTAGATTACAATACATTAAATTCCATTTTAAATTCTAAAGATTAATTTTAGGTAATTACAAATGGCAAAAAATAAAAGACCATCGTGGGATGAATATTTTTTAAAGCTGGCGATGCTTGCTTCAGAGCGTGCTACATGCCCGCGAATGCACTGCGGTTGTGTTCTTGTAAAAGATAGATTTGTCCTTTCAACAGGATACAATGGTTCGCTTCCCGGTCAGCCGCATTGTGAAGATGTGGGCTGTTTAATTGTTGATAATCATTGTGTGCGGACAAATCATGCTGAAATGAACGCTCTTGTGCAGGCAGCAAGGCACGGGGTAAATGTTGTTGATGCTACGGCTTATATTACAAATATGTCTTGCACAACTTGCGCAAAAGCATTAATAGCAGCAGGAATAAAACGTGTAGTTGTTTTTTCAGATTTTCATGATACTCTTGCAACACAATTTTATACTGATGCCGGCGTTGAAATAGTTAAGATGGATATGCCTGATAAAGAAATTAAATATGATTTAAAAAACTATTCATCAGCAAAGAAAACAAAAAAATCAATGTGAATTTCATTAATGTCATTTCGATGGAGTCTTCGACAGAGAAATCTGGAAAAAACACAATTCGGATTTCTCCCTCCGGTCGAAATGACTAAAATGTTTTAATTCATAGATTCTTATCTAAAAATACTTTTATCATCAAAACAAAAGCTTACATATACTGGTTGCCGCTTTTAGCAATCCTCTTCTGGGGCGCTTCATTTATTGCCACAAAATATTTACTCGCTGAGCTTACTCCAGAAACAATTATATCAATGAGATTGATTCTTGCAATAACTCTTTTGCTTTCAATTGCATTAATTCAAAAAAGAGATTTCTCGATTAATTTTAAAAGTCATCTTTACATTTTGGTCCTTGCAATGATTGCCGTTTTTCATTTATGGATACAAGTAACCGGGTTAAAATTTACAACGGCATCAAACACTGGATGGATAATTGGAACAGCACCAATTTTTATGGCAATACTTGGTTTAATTTTCTTTAAGGAAAAATTAAACGCCCTAAAAATTATTGGAATTATAACAGCTACTTTTGGTTTATTGCTTCTTGTTGGAAAAGGCGACCTATCAAATATCGATATTATAAAAAACAAAGGCGATTTATTAGTTCTTTCAAGTTCGTTCACGTGGGGTATTTATTCAATGGTTAACAAAAAGATATCACTTAACTATTCACCATTGATGACTATACTTTATCTTTTTATAATGATGGCGATTATTATTATTCCCTTTACAGTAAGCGCATCGTCAATAAATTCGGTAAAAAATCTTTCCGGACTTGGATGGATTGCAATTTTATTTTTAGGTTTGCTTTGCAGCGGGGTTTCTTATGTAATATGGGCTTATGCATTGCGCGAAATGGAGTCAGCAAAAGTTGGCGCTTATCTTTACTTTGAGCCCTTTGTTACTGTATTAACCGCCTGGATTTTTCTTAGAGAGGATATTACTTTATTAATGATATTAAGCGGATTGATAATTACCGCCGGTGTTTTTTTAGTTAACAAAGAATAATAATCGGGAATAAAATGATTTTAAGTTCAGATAATAAAAAACCAAATATAGAATATCCATGTAATTGGGATTATAAGATTATCGGTACGGATGTGGATGAAATAATTAAGGCAATAGAACTTATTGCGGATGGAATGGAGTATGAAATTTCTTCTTCTAAAGTCAGTTCTAATGGTAACTATTTTAGTTTAAACTTAAAGGTGTTTGTAACCTCCGAAGTTATTCGCGATATAATTTTCTCAAAACTTGTTGCTAATGAGTTTGTTAAGATGGTGCTGTAAAATACAATGCGTTTTTTTACAAGATAATTTTAATAACTCAAAAATATTTTGTTGTGTGTTTACCTAATCCACTTTTTTAAAAACCATTTTTATAGATTTATTTTCAAGAGTAAGCTTTGTGTTTTCAATCTTATAAGTAAAGTTTTTAAGATTAAGTGCATCAATAACAGCTCTTTCAATATTCATATCGGGACAAGCCATCATCGTTGCGCTAATATTGCCAAACTTAATTTGATTACCTTTCAATTCTATCTTACCAAATAAATTATTACAGCCCGCGTGCCCGCCAAATCTCATTTCTTTTAAATTAAATTCAAACGTGGGAAATCCTTTCATCAATTCTTCTTTTTTCAATTTAAAGCCAGAGATTGTTTCCATTACCCAAATATCGTTCAGGCGGTAATCGTACAAATATCTTCCACACCCCTCATAGATTTGATAATTTTTATCATTCAAATTTTTTACTTCAATTCTAACATTATAATCAAATTGTTCGCCGGACATGTTATCCTGGCAGGGTTGCTTCGTTATAGTAATAGCTAACTCGTTGTTTTTATCTTTTGAATTATAGATTATTACATCAGCATCCATTGCTTTCTTTCCTTCAACCGCAGTTACGGTTATGCTTGAATCATACATTGGTTTAAAACTGAATACCGTTTGAAAACCCATTTCCAGGCTCCAGTTTGGTTCATTTCCACGCGCAAGAAAATCAGTGCCCTTTAAAAATTTTTCCTGATAAAATGATGGGTTAACAACTTCTTGATTTTGAATGGTTTCTGTTTGTTGATTGTTGGATTCTTCTTTTGATGATGAGCATGATGCGGTTATTAAAATTACTATACTAAAGAAAATTAGTTTTTTCATAATAAACTCCTTTTACTTACTAAAGGGCCTTGTAAAAATCTGTGGACCCTTCGGGGTTTGGCTAAAATTGTACTTGGGTGATAGAAAAATTCTTAATTATCCCAGAAAACCTCAAAGGTTTTTATCAAATGTGCGTAATATAAATTACTAATTAAAATAACTAATCGCACAACAGTTAAGCAAAGTTAAGAGATTTAAAAGAAAAAACGCATTCCGTTACCAGAATGCGTTGAGTCATTGGGGCTTATGAAAAAATACTTAAGAAGCTTTTACCAACAATTCATTTTCAATTGCTTGTTTTAAAGATTCTTTTGGAAGTGCGCCAACTGCCATCTTTGGCTGTCCAACAACAGGAATGAATAGAATAGAAGGAATGCTTCTGATTCCAAAAACTGCTCCTAATTCCTGTTCTTCATCGGTGTTAACTTTATAAATATTAATTTTTCCTTTGTATTCTTCAGATAATTCTTCTAGAACGGGTCCAACCATTCTGCAAGGCCCACACCATGGTGCCCAGAAATCTATAATTGCAGGAAGTTCACCGTTGAATTTCCAATCCTGATTTTTTTCATAATCAAAAACTTTTGATAAAAAAGTTTCTTTTGTTAAGTGCTCTGTCATTGATTAACCTTTCTTATGTTTATTTTATTTTCTTTTTAATATGTCCGGTTTAGAACCGGTTTAATGTTTTTTCAAAATCCCGCACCTGAATATGTCAATCAGGTTTACGGGGATAACCGCTAAACAGCAGCTAATACTTTCTCTAGTTTATTCTTTACATCTTCAGCAACGTTTTTAATTTCGGGACTATCAACAGCCAGCGTCATTATCATAGGATCAAAAATTGATATTACCGTTTTGCTGTCTTTTTCATAGACCAAAACATTGCACGGCAAAAAAAGTCCCAATTCTTCTTCGGTCTGTAATGCACCAATTGCTATTTTGGGATTACATGCACCGAGCACGGTATATTTTTTAAAATCAACATCTATCTTTTTCTTAAATGTATCTTTAAAATCAATCGAAGAAAGAATGCCAAACCCTTCTTTTTTTAATTCGTCAGTCACTTTTTCTATTGCTTGTTCAAAGCTGTAGTTTGTTACTTTAGAAAAACCATATTTCATTTAGCATCATCCTTTTTATCGTTTACTTTTTTATTAAATATTGACTTCCAATCCACAAATAAAAATCCAGCGAACGCTCCGTATGCTGTACTAATAAAGGGATTACCTGAAATCGGGCAACTTCCATTGCAGCCAACAAAGTGGTAATATGAATATCCTAAAGTTGCACCAAGTACAACAGGAAAAACACGTTTAGTCCATTTCCAAATTATTTCAAACCTGCTGAGTTCCAACGAATCATTCCTCCGCTTAAATTACTTGCATTAAATCCCATCTTCCTAAGTTTAGATGCCGCCGTAAGACTTCGGCTTCCCGTGTGACAATAACAAATTATCTCTGCATCTTTAAATTTTTTCAATTCCTGTTCACGATCTTTAATATCTGTTACGGGTATGTGAAAAGAACCTTTAATAGAATTTTGCTTTCTTTCTTTTTCGGTCCGTACATCAAGAAAAACAACATTGCGCTCTTTTTTTACTTTTGCAAAAGCTTCTGCCGGAGAATATTGTTTGATAGTTCTTATCAGATATATCTTTTTTCCAACGTAATAAATAATAAGAGCAATAAATAAGTATAGAATAATCTGTTCAGTTGTCATAAGTCTCTAAATTTATGCTAAGTATGATAAATATTTTAAGAAAAGGATTCAGGTTGCATGATGGAAAAATTTATTCAAACGATGTGAAAAAAGCTTAGTTTATAACTCTTTTCACATCGCTTAATTGTTAGAAGTATTTTGTTTTTTCTTCATTAATGAATTATAAATAAACATTAGTATTGCTGCAGTAACACCAACCAATCCTATAATTAGAAAAACCATTTCCGGTTTTTTTGCTGTAGTTGCAAATGTTTTATAAAGCCAGCCACCAAACGTTCCGCCAACCAACCAGGCAATTGCAATAGGCAGAAAAGCAAATCCCTGAAATAATGCTGCCTGTCCTTTGGGCGCAAGATCTGCAAGGTATTCATAAAAACGAGGCGCTTGTGTTTGCTCACCAACGGAAAAAATAAAAATTGTAGATATTATTAATCCGATGCCTACCGTAGTACCTGTAATTTGAGCAAAGTACAAAAGGAACCAGCTTAATGCTGCAAAAACAAATCCAATCATTATTGCGGTTGGTGTGGGAATATTTTTAGTAAATCGGTTAATAGGAATTTGGAGAAGAATAATTGTCCATGCACCAACAGAAAGTATTAATTCTATCGGGGCTTCGGGAGAAATATAATCTGAAACATAAAACGGAATAACAATAAAAAATTCCCAGAACACTATCCAGTATAGCGCAAAGAGCATAAGGAAAAACATAAATCTTACATTTTTTACAACCGTAATAAGATTTTTAATAACAGTAATTATATCCTCCCGTTTTTCTGCTAACTTAGCTTCTGGTTCCTTATAAATAAAAAGTGTTGTAAAAAACATTAACGTGCAACTTGCTGCAGAAACGAGATAAACGAATTCTATTCCAAATGAATCTCTGACAAAAAAAGCTAACAAGGGACCAATGGCAGCACCAATATTTACAAGCCAATAATATATTGCATAACCGAAAGACTTTGTTTCATGCGTGGTGGTTAATGCAACGGTTCCTAGTACACTTGGTTTAATAAAAGATCCGCCAATTGCTGTAAAGACTAATATTATCGAAAGGATTAAAAAAAGATTTGTGTCCGAATACCATCCGGAAAAAGCTGACATTCCTGTAGATCCGATTAAAAAATATCCGATCGCAAGGACAAAGAAAGCAAACGAAAATGCTTTTTTAAACCCAAACTTATCAGCAAGTGCACCGGCAAAAATCGGAAGGAAATAAATAAGTCCCCCAAAGATTGAGGAAAGCTGTCCGGCTTGCACTGCGTCAAACTTAAGATGATCACGCAGGAAAACGCTAAGAATTGTTGCTTGCCCATAATATGCAAGTCTTTCAAAAAGCTCCATTCCGTTTGCTACCCAGAATGACTGCTGGAACCCTGTTTTTAATTTTTGCATTGCGCTCGTATGCTCCAAAATCTATCCTTTCAGAAATAGTGCGCGCAATTTAGTTATGCCTTTATTAATGAACAATAATTTTTTAGGATTAAGCATTGAATCTATTTTTCACAAAATACTCTTATTTGGATTTTATGAATCTGATGGGTTGATTAGAACGGGTACTAGTTTTTTTTCTCTTATTGTTGTCTTTTTTTGTAATCATTATAATTATCAAATAGTGGTCGTTTTGTTTGCCAATCTGTGAATACTATTCGTTTTGTAGGATAAATCAACGGAACGATTATTGATTTATTTGCTTTCAAAATCTGTAAAGCAAGAAAGATTTAATATTTAATCCTGGAATATGAAGTATCATAAATAAAATCTTGTTAAATTAAATTATTAAATTTTACTACAATTAATGTTATACATAAAAAATATTTAGAGTTAATATGAAAACACACATAATGATAATCCTGTTAATGCTCTTTAGTATTACGCTAATAACACCACAAAATAAAAATGCGGTAATCTCTGAATTAAAAAACAATGAGGTTTCTATTAAACTCCATCGTTTAATAGATTTCAACAGCTCAAGTGTAAAAAGCGGATACAAATTTTTAGTGGCAGATATAACTATTGAAAATACATCCGGCAAAAGTATTGAAATGGGTGCGGAATATACTATGAGCATAACAATTAAAGACGCTAATGGAAATGAATATCGCTCCGGTTTAAAGGGTGCGGGAATTGTTTCTTCATATCTTGCAAAAAACGGAAATGACGAACAGGATCAAAAAGCATATAATCTTTGCTTTAGCGATAACTTTCCTGCAAAAACAAAAGCACGATCTTTACTTTGTGGTTTTGAAGTTCCAAAAGATGCTCAAATTGTTTCCTTCGGTGTAAAAAAGAAAAATATGTGGAGTGATTTAAAAAAATAATTTTAGATAATCTTTAAATTCCCGGCATCTGATACAATTATAAAAACAAATCGGATCCCGGGATTTTTATTTAGTTAGATTTAATAACTTACTGAGAAACCATCACCACTCTCTTTTTACTTTTTATTATCATCCTATTGTTTCTATCAAAAAATGGGGCTAATTTCATCCACAGAAAAAACTATTTCCGATTGTGTGCATACTTATTTTCAATCTATACTAATAAAATACTTTCATTCATTATTTTCAGAGGCACAGATGGAACCAATCAAAAAATTCTCTCCTGCGTTTTACGGTCTAATTATACTTCTCTTCTTCCTCCCTTTTGTTAATCTTTCTTGCAGCGGTCAAACAATTATGAGTTTAACTGGGTTTCAGCTTATTACCGGTGCAGAGTATTCATCACAAAATATGTTTGGCCAAAATATGTCAGGACAAATGAATGGTGCTGAAGTTAAAGATAACAAAGAAATTAAAGCTCAGCCATTTGCTTTATTTGCTTTTCTTGCTGCCCTTGTGGGATTAGCACTAAGCTTTATTAAAAAGAAATCCATTGCTATGATAAATCTTGTGGTCTCTGTTCTTGGCGCAGTGTTTTTATTAATACTTAAATTTAATATTGATGGTGATGTTGAGCTTAGTGGTCAAAGTATGATTAAGCTTGAATACCAAGCGGGTTATTGGTTATCTTTTTTGTTGTTTCTCGGTGCGGCGGTGGTATATTGGTTAATATTTAACGAGAAACAAAAAACTGTTGTTGCCTCAAACGATCCTCCGGCTCCAACAATAGGATAATAATTATAAAAAAAAACAAAAATTTTTTACGGTTTTACCAAAAAGCGCATGCGGTATTAATTACGAATACCTTGTGCGCTTTTGTTTATTCCTAACTTATATCAAAATAATTCATGTTAATCGCTTATTATTGTAAACCGTTAAAACAGTTTGAATCTTATAGCTCTTTTTTATTAACCTAAGTTTTAAAAGGCTTGTGTTAAAATTATCTGTAACGTCACTCTTTGAGTCCACATCGGCTTCTCAGAGGCGAGATGGGAATTTGAATTTTGAATTTATCTTTTGTAACTGATTTATGCTGTTTCGTTTGGGTTATGCAAAAAAATAATGCCTTAACAAATTTTGTAGATACCGTACATCGACTTCTTACAATAACATCCTTGTCTTTATGGTTTCCGGAATTGCTCTTAACTCGCGCATTATTTCATCAGAATTATTTTTCTGATCAATATCAATTATAACATAACCGATATGGGCATCTGTTTGCAGGTATTGCGATGCAATGTTTAGTTTTCTTGATGTAAACACTTTGGTTATTTTGTTTAATACGCCCGGCTGATTTTTATGAATATGAAGATACCTTTGTTTATTTAAATTTGGTGTAAGCGCAACTTCAACAAAGTTTGTCGCTCCAATCGTTGTTCCAACATCACAATACTTTACTAATTTTTCGGAAACTTCAAGCGCTATGTTCGCCTGTGCTTCAGATGTGCTGCCACCAATATGCGGAGTTAGAATAACATTCGGAAATTTTTGTAATACGCTATTAAACGAATGGTTGTTTGAGTGTGGCTCTTCAGGAAAAACATCTATGGCTGCACCGGCAAGATGATTTTTCTCAAGTGATTTTTCAAGATCATCAATAACCACAACTGAACCACGTGCAGCATTAATTAAATAAGATCCTTTTTTCATTATACTTAATTCTTCTGCTGCTATCATGTTTTTTGTTAGATCGGTTTCAGGAACGTGTAAAGTAACAATATCAGAAATTGACAGAAGTTCCTGCAAACTTGAGCAAGACTTTGCATTGCCCAGGTTTAGTTTCTTTTCAATATCAAAATAGTAAACATTCATTCCCAATGACTCTGCAAGTATCGAAACCTGCGAGCCGATGTGTCCATATCCAACAATTCCTAAATTTTTTCCCCTGACTTCAAAAGAGTTGGATGCATCCTTTAGCCAAATGCCATTATGTGCAGAAAAATTTTTTTCCGGAATTCCGCGGATTAAAAAAATACATTCAGCAATTACCAATTCAGCAACAGAGCGTGTGTTTGAAAAAGGTGCGTTAAAAACCGGAATCCCTTTTAACTTTGCGGATAAAAGATCAACCTGATTTGTGCCGATACTATAACAACCAATAGCAATAAGTTTGTTTGCATGCTTAAGAACATCGCCAGTAATGTTTGTTTTAGATCTGATTCCCAAAAGATGAACATCTTTAATTTTATCTACCAGATCTCCCTGACTTAAGGAACTTTTGCAGTATTCAACACTCGTGTATTCGTTTGACTCAAAATAATCTAATGCATTATTGTGCAGCCCTTCTAATAGAAGAATTTTAATTTTTTCTTTTGCAAGGGACAAAGATTTTTTTGTGTTTTTCATTTTATGGTTGTTTGTTTTTACTTTCAATCGCAACAACTTTATTTCGGCTATAATCCATAACACCTATCATTAAACCGGCAGTTACTACAACAGCGCCCGCTATTTGATAAAGTGTAACTTCTTTGCCAAACAGAAGCATAATAAATGGCAATAATGCTAAATACACATTTGTGTACGGCACCCAGAAATGTGCGGCAAACTTTGATAGTTTAAAAAATCCAAAGCTGTAAATATACCCCGTCAATCCGGCGGCAATAACAAAAAGAATTGGAATCCAGTTGTTCGGCATTATGTTTCCTTCAAACAAGGAAAAGAAACGATTGTATTCTACAGATTTAAAGATGTTTTTAATTTTAACTTCTTCATCAGAGTTAATTTCATTTTTAAGAACATATTCATCATCAGTTTTAGTATAAAAGTTTAACAGATATTCTTTTTTATTTTCATCAAGTTTATTAATTACTCTTGAATCAAATTCTGTTACACTAACTTTTTCAGGCATATTGGCATGAATTGCGTTTCCAATTAAAGGGACAATAAATAATGCTGAGGAAATAAAAATCATTTTCCATATTTCTCTCCACACAACCAATGCATTTGGTCCAACTCCCGGCAGTGCCGTTTGAACCGTTTTATTATTTAGTACTTGTTGGGACAGCAAACAGGCGTTTATAATAAGAATCCAGATAAGCCCGATTAAATCAATGTTTGTCTGGCTATTATTTTCAGCACCGATCATCTTTGGAATATGTGGGATTGCGAGTCCAAGCACAACTAACGAGATACCGAACCAATGTTCTTTACGTATTGGTGCATTAAAAAGCAGTTTACCAAAAAATGGCAGAAAGGCAAGATATATGTTTACATAGGGAGCGTAAATATGTGGTGAATAGTATCTTGGCAAATAAAAGAATCCGATATTTTCAATAACACCCGTAAAGGCACAAATAATAATAGTTGTTAATGAAATGAAGCCGGGCCACAAATACTTGGCTTCCTTGCCCCGGATAAGCTCTATAATAACAGCAACTACAGCCCACGCAAGCTTTGAAATTTCTCGCCACCAGGTCATAACGCCTGGTGAAATATCTATTTTTTTTCCGCCTGTAAAATCCGGCTGGTTAGCCATCCAGTTTAAAATATATTGCCCGCCCAATCCACCATTAATAATGGACAACCAGATTATAAGTAAAATCCATTCCAAGTATTTGCCTTTGTTTTTGTTTTAAAACTGGTTAGCAAAATAAAGATTTTATTAATGTTTAGATAGGCAGAGACATAATTTTGATTACATATTTCTTAATTTTAAATGATTAGTATTTAAAAATTTTTAAGAACAAATTTATCAACTAATGAAGAATAGATTGCCCGATGAAAAAAGTTGCCTTTCTTTCTATAGATAACGTGCGTGAATTCGAATATTTTGATCATCTTTTATTTGAACCATTAAATAAGCTTGGCTGGGATGTTGAGGAAGTATCGTGGAGAAAAGAATTTGTTAATTGGAATAATTATATTACAGTAATTGTGCGTTCAACATGGGATTATCAATCTGATCCTCAAAATTTTTTGCGTGTGTTGGAAGAAATTAATAAATCATCTGCACATCTTGAAAACAACATCTCCATTTTAAAATGGAATATGAACAAAAATTATTTGTATGATTTGGAAAAAAATGGCGTGCGAATCGTTAAAACATTGTGGCAAAAAAGATTTGATTCGGAAAATGCAGAAAAATATTTTGAGCACTTTAATGTTGATGAGATCATAATAAAACCTAACATCAGCGCTTGTGCCGAAAATACTTTTAGATTAAATAAAGATAATTATAGCGCGGAATTAAATTCACTAAAATCAATCTTTGCCAATAGAGATTTTATGGTACAGCCATTTATGAAAAGTATTATTGAGGAAGGTGAATATTCACTTTTGTTTTTTGATGGGAATTACAGCCATACAAATCTTAAAAAACCAAAGAAAAACGATTTCCGTGTTCAGGCAGAACACGGTGGTATTTTTACCAGCGTTGAGCCGAGTGAGCACATGTTACTTCGCGCAAAAAATATTATCAGCAAAATTAATCCTACTCCGCTCTATGGCAGAGTTGATCTTGTCCGAACGGATGATGATGATTTTGCACTTATGGAGCTTGAGTTAATAGAACCCTCTCTCTATTTACAAGTAGATAAAGAAGCTCCCGATAGATTTGCCAAAGCTTTTGATAAAAGGATGAAAAATATTTAATTAAAATTATACCGCTGTTTTATTTCTCAAATAACCTTGAAGGCTTAAGAACGTGATTATACTTTCTCTACTTAGCACTCCAAGTAATTCATTTCCTTCCATAACAGGTAATTGATTTACACCATTTTTATCCATCTTTAGCAATGCATTCCAAAGCGGTGCATCAGGTTCTACCTTTTGAGTGTCGGAAAGCGGAATCATTATTTCTTTTACAAAAGTGTTTTGCCAATTGTCGCTTGGAATTTCTTTAATCTTGTGCATTGTTAAAATGCCAATAAATTGGTTGTCTTTTTTTATAAAAAGACTTCTTCTTCCTATTCCCAGAAAATGATTATCCATTACCTCCTGAATTGTGGTATCATCTGGAATTATTGCATAATCATTAGACATCGCTTCGCTAACCAAATGTCCACTTAAATGTTCTTCTAAAATTTGTTGTTGCAATTGAGCCATCGCGGCACTTTCAAGAAACCAACCAATAAAAGCAATCCATAGTCCGTTGCCAACATTTCCGGCAAAGATTTGTAAAAAGCCGATAAAGATAAAAAAGAATCCAAAAAATCTACCCACAATTGCCGCAATATATGTTGCTCTGTGAAGGTTATGTGTAAAGCCCCAAACGATTGCTCTTAATACTCTTCCTCCGTCCAGCGGAAAACCGGGAATTAAATTAAAAACAGCAAGTACAAAATTTATATAAGCCAGGTACTCAAATACAGCAAACACTGGCGCTACATTTTGAGTTAATAGTTGAAGTAAATAAAAGATTCCTGCAAGAAAAAAACTTACAACAGGACCCGCAATTGCAATCCAGAATTCGGCGGAAGCTTTTGGCGGCTCACCAGCAATTTCTGCCAACCCACCAAAGATGAATAAATTTATCTGTTTAACTTTAATTTTATATTTCAGTGCTATAATGGAATGACCCAGCTCGTGTAATAGTACACTAACGAAAAGCATAATCGTTGTTACGATTCCAACTATCCAATATTCAAGTAAGCTCCAATTTTTAAATTCAGTTGGAAAATAATTTTTAGCAAGCATCCACGATAGAAGCAAGAAAATTAAGAACCAAGAATAATCAACGCCTATTGGGATTCCTAAAATTTTACCGACGGGTATATTTCTTTTTTTCATTTTATTACCTGAAATATTTTTATGAATTTATAATTATTGTCAAGCGACCACAAAAGATGCTTAAATAAAATTATCGGTATACAAACAAGAGTTTTTGCTTTTATAAGAATCAATTGCTTATAATTTTTTAGTAATAGTATCCAATTGAAAAATACAAAAGCACATCGCCCCAGCTAATTGGATTTTGAGGTAAATCTTTTCTAAATAAAAAGCTTCTTCCAACTGCAAATTCTGCGGGACCAATAGGTGTATCAAAAGATATCGCGGCACCAATTCCGTGTTTTAAATCTTTAAATCTTATTTGATCCTGAAAGGGCCAGGCAGAACCAAGATCATAACGAAGTTTAATGTAAGCATCAAAGAAAATCTTAAATGGAAATTTATATCTATATAAAAGTGAGGTTACGAAAATTTGTCTTCCTCTAAATTCATAATCATGCATACCAAAAAAAGATTCCTGTCCACCAAGTGCATATGTTTCACTTATTGGTAAAGTTTTATCTGCAAAACCGAATTTTATTCTTGGTGAAAGAATGTGTCTGTTAGCCAATTTAAAATAATTTTTATACTCAAACTGAATGTTGTTATAACTGACCTGTCCACCTAAAACTGATTGTGCCGTTTCATAGGATCCTGAAAAATAAATTCCGGTTTCAGGATAAGGATATTTATCCTGTGTATCAACTGTTGAAGAAACTTTAAGTGTTACAACTTTAAGATTTTCTGGGGCGATTGGTTGCGATTCAATATTTTTTGTTTTATCAAACTGATACTTTCCTTCAAAAACAAGGTTTCCAAATCTTCCTATTTGCGTACCGACACTTAATGATAAGCCATAAAATATTTGGCGATATTCTCCATATTTTACTCTTGAAAATTCACGTTCACTTGTTGTTGGTGCATCGGCATATGTACTAACATCATTAAACTTATAGAATGCATTAATTTTATAAGTAAGATAAGTGCTGAATATTCGATTTGCCTTTTGTTCAAGTATAAATGCTCTATTCTTTATGCCTCCGAATAAAATTAACCCAAGCTCCGTTCCTGATCCGAAAAGATTTTCCTCACGAAGATCAAAACCAATTTGGGCGCGATATTCATTATCTAACCGAAATCCTATTCGCAGCAAGCTGGTCGGTCTTTCGGTAACTTCTATAACCAAAATATTTTGGCCGTTTTCTTCCTTAACAATAACATCGATATTCTCAAACAACTTAGTGCTTCTAAGACTAATTAATCCTTTTGTTATTGATTGAATTTTAAAAAAATCTCCAACGCTAAACGGAAACTCTCTGCTAATAACATTTGGATCTGTTTTTGTATTACCAATAATGTCTATTCTGGAAATTATCCCTTCATCAACAAAGACGCTAAGCTTCTGTTCTTCAGGGTTGTAATCCAGACTTTGAATTTCTGCAAGAGAATATCCTTCACTTCGATATAACTCTATAAGACGAACAAGACTATCGAAAACGATTTTTCCAGAGAACGGTTTTCCTCTAAGTGATGAAAATATTTCGCTTATTTTATCTGAGTGAATTAACGATACGCCTATTAAGTTTATGTTGCGAATGGTTGGATTGTTTTCTTTTATCAGTCTTAATTTACAGGAATCCGGATAACAATCTATCTCTGCACCAAGGTTTTTATAAAATCCTGTTTCAAATATTTTATAAAGATCATAGTTTATCTGTTTATTAGAAACAGAATCTAAATGTTCGTAGTTAGAAAAGAAGGATTTTTCTTGTACGGTAAGTTCTTCACTAATCTTTAAATTATGAAAAAATAATTCTTTATCATGAAAAGAATTATAAACAGCAGAATCAATTTTTATCTTAAGCTCCTCCATTTTTTGTTTTGCGGATTGGTATCCTAATAAAACCAAGCTATCTACATTATCAAAACTGGTGGCAAGCTTATCTTTTAAGTCTGGCGTGATAATAAAATCTGCTTTAGCAAGTTGATCTGCGTTATTTAATTTCATTGGTATACTAACAAGCTGATCCGCAATAACCCACGGAACTGTAAGCTCTTTTTCGGGCCACAGCGGACTTGTAGTGTTTACAGCAATAACAAAATCTCCCCCATTGTTTCTGGCGATATCAACGGGAATATTAGCAACCAGCCCGCCATCAACAAGTAAAAGCGAGTCCATTCGAACCGGGGCAAGAAAAAAGGTTACGCTGGAACTAGCCCGCAATGCTTTGCTGAGTGATCCATGATTTAAAACAACAGCTTTGCCAGTAATTAAATCTGTGCAAACTGCTCTAAATTTTATTTTCAGTAAATCAAAAGAACTGTCTGCGTGGATGGGGGCATTAAAAGCTAAAAGATTTAAATAGTTAGATAATTTTTGTCCATCATTAAAAGAGGTTGGCAAAATTGGTTTTAATCCATCTAGTCTGAGTGAAAGTATCGCTCGGTCTTCCGTAACTTTTTGATCTACAAAAAAGTTTCTTCTATTAGACTGATTATTAAGCGTTAACAGATCATTCCAATCTGTATTTACAGCAATTGAATCCATTTGATCTGCGCTGTACCCCGCGGCATACATTCCCCCAACAATACTTCCCATACTTGTTCCAACAATCAGATTGGTTTTAATTCCGGCTTCACTTAGAGCTCTTATAACGCCTATTTGCGAAAGCCCCCTGGCTCCGCCACCACTAAGTGCAAGTGCAACAACCGGTTTATCTTTGGGAATAAGGTTTACTAACTCAAAGGGAAGTTTTTCTTCACGAAGTTTAAGTGGAAGAAAATATTTTGTCTGTGGAAAAATATTAGAGAGAAATAAAAGATAAACTATAAGTAATATTTTTTTTACTTCTCTCATAAATAATTGTTCTCTGATTATGAGAACTAAAATTAATAATTATTTTCGTTTTTTCTGCTGATTTTTTGCTTGATCTTCTGCCGCTTCCATTAGTTTAGACATAAATCCTTTTTTCTTATTAGGATTTGCAACCGGAACCAGTTCAACGGGTCCACCTGAGTGATTAATATAGTACTGCTGTCCAATAGAGAGCACATTAAACATAAAGTAATAAAGGTTTAAGCCGGAAGGAAAACTCATGAAAAGCAGCGTTAACATAATTGGCATTACATAAATAAGCGCTTGCTGTTTAGGATCTTTAACTGTCATTTTTTGTTGAACAAAAGTAGTGATTCCCATAAGCACCGCTAAGCCGCTTATTTCTTGCACACCCACAAGCGGAAGTTTAAAACCAAGATTATAAATTATGTCTGGTTGTGAAAGATCTTTTATCCAGCCAAAAAATGGTTGCTGGCGTAATTCAATTGCTGACTGGAACATTCCCCACAACGCAACAAAAATAGGCATTTGTAAAAGCATTGGTAAACATCCACCGGCAGGATTAATTCCATAAGTGGAGTAAAGTTTCATAGTTTCTTTGTTTAGTTTTTGTGGATCATCTTTTAATTTTTCCTTTAACT
This sequence comes from Ignavibacteriaceae bacterium, assembly GCA_036796535.1. Lineage (GTDB taxonomy): Bacteria > Bacteroidota > Ignavibacteria > Ignavibacteriales > Ignavibacteriaceae > IGN3. The sequence continues at coordinate 2,009 of DAIRCT010000007.1, read as the reverse complement.
CGGCAATTTTAGGTTGTAATGCCTGCATTTTTTTCATCGACTGATAACTGCTTTTTGTAAGCGGATATACAACGATCTTTATAATTATTGAGAAGATGATCAGAACAATTCCATAATTGGGAATTATAGAATGTAAAAACTGAAATAGCGGTAGCAGAATATATTCTGCAATTGGCCGGATAATGAATTTTAAACCAAAGAAACTGCCAAAGTCAACTATCCGCACAAGATTATTACCAAGTGCTTTTAATTGAGTATAATCAACAGGACCGATATAAAGTTTAAATGATTGTGTTTCTGTTTTTTGATTTTGAAATGGAACTGTTAATCTTGCATTATAAATTTCCTTTATTCCATCTTTGCCAACTGCTTCGCGTGTGCCTTCAATGTAAGCACCATCAACTTTTTGCGGGTTATCTGGAATAATAACAGTAGCAAAATATTTGTTTCTTATTGTCAACCAATCAATTCGTCCGCGAAATTCTTTTACTTCTTTTTCACCAATTGAATTAGCATTTACAATTACTTGTTCATCGCCGTAATAAACGCTTGCGTTGGAATAGTTTGCTTCATCAACAGAATTTCGTTCTACGGGACGGATTCCGTTTTCCCAGATCAGATCATAAGAATTATTGCTTATAAAATTATCAAATCCAACAAAAGTTATCTTACTTTTAATTTCATAACTGTTTCCATAAAAGGTATAAGACTTTAGAATATATTTTCCTGGCTCGGGTTCAAACTTGTAATTAATCACAAGGGAGTCGTTTGTTTCAATGCGATATTTAGACTGTGGTTTATCGCAATTAAAAAATAAATCCTTTGTGTTAACTCCTTTTCCATCCACTGAAACAAAAGATAAATCGTATGATCCTCCTTTGCTATAATTTAAAAGTTGAACATGTTTTTCTATATAACTTTCATCTCCCGATTCGTGTGGAGAATACCAGTTATTAAATTTTGATAAATAAATTCTCCTAAAATTGGCTCCTTTATTTGAAAATTCTATTCTTACAAGGTCGGTTTGTACGGTAAGAAATTGTTCCTTTTCGTTTACATTTTTTAGGGATGGAAAAACATTTGAGGTGTCTTTCTCAACTTTTGTTTTAACAACAAGGCTATCTTTTATTTTTGTTTTAAGACTGTCATTAACAACGGTTGTTTTCTCTTTTTCTTTTTGTGGTTGCTGTGGCGGCGGTGCTGAGATGTATAGCCACACGACTAAAATTATTCCAATTAAAATAAATGCTATTGTTGTTTGTTTATCCATTATATCTGACTCTTAGTTAAAATTTTATGAGAAGTAAATTCGCCTAACTCTGCAGGATTTGAGTGAGTTGTTTTTCTTTGATGTTTTTTTTTCAAAATATTATATATCAAATCTTTTGAGAGATTTTTTTTATCAGTTCAGTAATCCCTGGGGAAATATCAGTTAGTTTTACTTTAGAATATTTTTCTTCATTTAATTTATTGGGACTAAAAATAATTTTTGCCTCAATATTTTTTTCTATTGCTTTGGATAAGATAAGTTTTTTGTTAAGACGATAAGATTCCTTTATTAATCTCTTAACTCTGTTTCTCCAAACCGCTTTACCGGCTTTACTTGAAACAGCGGCAGCAATTTTAACACCAATATCCTTACTGTTTTGTTCAAATAAATATAAACATTTAATCAGCTGATCTGAACTAAACAATACTTTTCCTGAACTATAAATTTTTTCAAAATCTTTTTTTCTTCTTACCCTTTCATTGCGGGATAAAGAAAAGTTTTTCAAGATCTTTATTTCTCATCACTTACGGTAAGTTTTTTTCTACCTTTAGCTCTACGGCTAGCTAAAACCTTACGACCATTTTTTGTCTTCATTCTTTCTCTAAAGCCGTGTTTATTTTTTCTTTTTCTATTACTTGGCTGATAAGTTCTTTTCATTTTATATTCCTTTTTTCATATAGGTGGCAAAAATAGACATATATGCAAAATTTTCCAAGAATTTATTTAATTAAGTAGTCTA
>DAIRCT010000006.1:1893-62529 GCA_036796535.1 Ignavibacteriaceae bacterium | reverse complement strand
ACTATGGGCGGACGCCGGAGTTGGAGAGCCGGGGCGGACTGTAAATCCGTTGGCATGCGCCTTTGGGGGTTCGAATCCCTCGCCGCCCACAGAAAATACAAGAAAACCAATTTTTATTGTTTTCTTGAGGATTTTAGAATTATGCGGGAGTAACTCAGTTGGCTAGAGTCACAGCCTTCCAAGCTGTTGGTCGCGGGTTCGAGTCCCGTCTCCCGCTCAGAAACTGAATTTTTTAGTTGTATTTTAGATTTTTTTTGATTCCCGCTGACGTAGCTCAGTTGGTAGAGCACATCCTTGGTAAGGATGAGGTCACCGGTTCAATCCCGGTCGTCAGCTCAATAAGTTATATGAGGTCATCCCGATAAAATCGGGATCGTTAGCTCAAACTTTTAAGTTTTGAATAGTTTTTAGGAGAAATAAATGGCAAAAAGCAATATTAGACAAATAATAGTTTTGGAAAGTACTGCCGGTACGGGTTATAGGTATTCAACTACTAAAAACAAGCGGACTCATCCAGCAAGAGTTGAATATAAAAAATATGATCCCGTAGTTAGAAAACACGTAATTTTTAAAGAAACCAAATAATCGATACGTCAGTAGCTCAATTGGCTAGAGCAGCGGTCTCCAAAACCGCAGGTTGGGGGTTCGAGTCCCTCCTGACGTGCGAAATTTGAAAGGATTTTATGAAGGATAAAATAATTGCTTTCTTTCAAGATGTTGTTAAAGAAATGAAAAAAGTAACCTGGCCTACAAAAGCAGAACTGATAGAATCTACAAAAGTTGTTATAGCAGTTTGTATTGTTTTAGCTTTGTTTACTTACGTAATTGATATGTTTATAAGCCAGGTAATTAAAGGAATATTTTAGGTTTTTTGAATATGGAAGCTAAATGGTATGTAGTTCGAACTTTCTCAGGTCATGAAAATAAAGTAAAAACTTTACTTGAAGCAGGCCTTAACGAAAATGAGAGTTTGAGAGCAAAAATTTTGGAAATTCTTGTTCCGATGGAAAAAGTATTTGAGGTTAAGGATGGCAAAAAGAAAAGCAAAACGAAAAATTTCTTTCCTGGTTATATATTAGTTAATGCAGATCTTGATAATCAGGTAAAAGATTTTATTCTTAATACTCAATCTGTTATGGGATTTTTAGGCACAGGCGGTAATCCAAATCCTCTTCAACCTGAAGAAGTTAAAAGGATAGTTGGACGGATTACACAGGATGAAAATACCGAACGTATGGAAACAATATTTAGAAGTGGTGATTTGGTAAAGATAATTGATGGTCCATTCAACAACTTTTCGGGCTTTATTGAGGAAGTTAATGAAGAAAAGATGAAGATTAAGGTTATGGTTTCTATCTTTGGAAGAAAGACCCCTGTAGAAATTGATTTTGTTCAAGCTGAATTAGAAAAATAATTTAAAGATATTAATAGGTTAAACAATGGCTAAAAAGATTGATTCATACATAAAATTACAAATTCCTGCTGGTAAAGCTAATCCATCACCACCTGTTGGTCCGGCTCTTGGACAAAAAGGTGTTAACATTATGGAATTTTGTAAACAGTTTAATGCAAGAACCCAGGATAAAGATGGTTTGATAATTCCTGTTGTAATAACTGTTTTTAGCGATAAATCATTTACATTTATTACAAAAACACCACCAGCTTCTGTATTGCTAAAAAGAGCTGCCAAAATTGAAAAAGGATCCGCTGAATCTCATAGAACAAAAGTTGGGAAAGTATCTAAGAAGCAAGTGAAAGAAATTGCAGAAGTTAAAATGCCTGATCTTAATGCTTTCGATCTGGATCATGCTATGAGTATGGTTTCAGGTACAGCAAGAAGTATGGGCATAACTGTAGAAGAATAATAAAACTAAAATTGCAAAGTATTTAAATTTATTGGTGATTTAGAATGCAAACTACAAAACGAAATAAAGAAATAATCAAATCTGTAAATCTTGAAAAAGAATACTCCATAGCTGATGCGATTAATACTCTCAAAGCTCAATCAAAAGTTAAGTTTGTAGAAACGCTTGACTGTGCGATAAGATTAGGTGTAGATCCTAAACACGCTGATCAAATGATTAGAGGAACTGTTTCATTACCTCACGGTACTGGTAAATCAGTTCGAGTATTAGTTGTTGCAAAAGGAGCTAAAATTCAGGAAGCTTTAGATGCTGGCGCTGATTATGCGGGATTTGAAGATTATCTTGAAAAAATTAAAGCTGGATGGGCAGATGTTGATGTGGTTGTTGCCACACCCGATACAATGGCTGATCTTGGAAAATTAGGAAAAGTTTTAGGACCAAAAGGATTAATGCCTAATCCTAAAAGCGGTACAGTAACAATGGATGTTGCAAAAGCTGTAAAAGAAGTTAAAGCAGGTAAGATTGAATTCAGAGTTGAAAAAACTGGAATTGTGCACACTGCTTTGGGTAAACTTAATTTTGAAACCGAACATCTTGTTGATAATACAAAAGCTTTTCTTAACACAATCATCAAACTTAGACCATCTTCTGCCAAAGGTCAGTATGTTAAGAGTTTATATTTATCCAGTACGATGGGCCCTGGATTAAAAATATCAAAAGATGATTTGAACATTGTTCAATAAATAGATTTTACGCACTCATATAATTATAATAATAGCTTCTATTAACCCGAATAATTAAATGTGATACGGGAGAAAAATGAATAAGAACGAAAAAGCTGAGATAATAGCAGAAGCAAAAGAACTGATCGATAATTCTACAGCTCTTTATCTTACTGATTACTCTAAAATTAATGTTGCAGACATTAGTGAACTTAGAAATCAGTTTAGAAAAGAGGGTGTTAGTTATAGAGTATTTAAAAATACTTTATTTAAACGAGCACTTGTAGAATCAGGAAAGTTTGAAAAGCTTGCTAATCATCTTGAGGGTATGACCGGTTTTGCATTCGCTTCAACAAACCCGGTAGCACCTGCAAAGATTATCAAGAAGTATTTTGATGCTTCACAAAAGTTAACTTTAAAAGCTTGCTACATCGAAACGGAATTTTACGATGGAAGTAAACTTGCCGAGTTAGCTGCATTACCTTCAAAACAGGAATTAATTGCCGGAATACTTGGCAGTTTAAATTCCCCTGTTTCAGGTATTGTTGGATCGATTGCTGCAGTAATGAGAGAATTAGTCAGTGTAGTTGACGAAGTCTCTAAAAAGAAAGCAGCTTAAATAATTTTGAAATTTAAATATCAGGAGAAATGAAAATGTCAGAAAAAGTTGCACAAGCACTTGAATTAATAAAGGGAATGTCACTTCTTGAAGCTTCAGAATTGAAGAAAGCACTTGAAGAAGAATTTGGCGTAACTGCCGCAGCACCTGTTATGATGGCTGGACCAGCTGCCGGTGCCTCTGCCGCACCTGTTGAAGAACAAACTGAATTTGATGTAATTCTTCAAGCCGCAGGCGAAAAGAAAATAAACGTAATTAAAGTTGTTAGAGCTCATACTGGATTGGGCTTAAAAGAAGCCAAAGATTTAGTTGATGGTGCACCAAAAACTGTTAAAGAAGGCGCATCAAAAGATGAAGCCGAAAAGATAAAGAAAGAGCTTGAAGAAGCTGGTGCTACTGTTAGCTTAAAGTAATTAAATAAAAATTAATTCTTTTTTAATCTTTTTTTAAGTGATAAGACGGAATTTACCGTCTTATCGCTTTTGTTTTATGTAGCGTGCACAGATAAAGATGCTATTTTATAGCTTTTGTTAAACATTAGGAGGTTTTCAATTGGATAATAAACGTATTTCCTTTGGTCGTATCCCATCAGTTATTGATATCCCTGACTTGTTGGGAATTCAAACTGAAACTTTTGAGGATTTTGTTCAGCTTAACGTACATCCTTCCAAAAGAGAAAACAAAGGTTTACAACAAGTTTTTACTACTAATTTTCCGATATTCGATAATAAAGAAAATTACAGATTAGATTTTTTAGAATACTATGTTGAAAAGCCAAGATTTTCTATTGAAGAATGTCTTGAGCGTGGATTAACTTTTGCTGCTCCACTAAAAGCTAAACTTCGCCTTTCTACAAAGGATCCTGAAACTGAAGAATTTATTAATACCGTAGAACAAGAAGTTTATCTTGGTAACCTTCCTTTTATGACACATAAAGGAACGTTTGTAATTAATGGTGCTGAAAGAGTTGTTGTATCGCAATTACACAGATCACCGGGCGTTGCTTTTGCTCAAACTTTGCATCCTAACGGCACACCAATTTATTCTGCCAGAATTATTCCTTTAAGAGGATCCTGGGTGGAATTTGCTACCGATATTAACTATGTAATGTATGTTTATATCGATAGAAGAAAAAAATTCCCGGCAACAACTTTACTACGTGCATTAGGTTATCAATCTGATGAAGAAATATTAAATCTGTTTAATCTGGTTGAAAACGTAAATGTTAAAAAAGCTAAATTAGAAAATTATCTCGGCAGAATGATCGCCAGTGATATTTTTGATATGTCAACAGGTGAAATATTCCTTACCAGAGATGCAATCCTAACCGAAGAAGATCTTGAAAGAATTAATGATGCTGAAGTTGATGTTTTAAAATTTATTAAATCAGATTCGACTAATGAACAAAATCTTATAGTTAATACTTTAAGAAAAGATACCTCGCATACACGTGAAGAAGCTTTATATGCCATCTACAGACAATTAAGATCAGGTGAAGCTCCAGATTTAGCTACCGCAGAATCTTTAATTGAAAAATTATTTTTTAATGACAAAAGATATGATTTAGGTGATGTTGGTCGTCATAGAATGAATGACAAATTAAAATTAAACATTCCTGAAACTACAACTGTCCTTACTGTTGAGGATATAATTTCTATAATGACTTATATCATCGACTTAAAAGAAGGTGCTGTTACAGTGGATGATATTGATCATCTTGGAAACAGAAGAATTAGAACTGTGGGTGAACAATTAGGACAGCAGTTTAATGTTGGTATGGCGCGTATGGCAAGAACCATTAAGGAAAGAATGAACATGCGCGATACCGAAAATTTCACTCCACAGGATTTAGTAAATGCCCGCACAATAAGCAGCGTAATTAACGCTTTCTTTGGAACGAATCAGCTTTCACAATTTATGGATCAAACAAATCCATTAGCTGAAATGACACACAAAAGAAGAATGTCTGCATTAGGACCAGGTGGATTAACAAGGGAAAGAGCAGGATTTGAAGTACGTGACGTTCATTATACACATTACGGACGTTTATGCCCAATTGAAACTCCTGAAGGACCAAACATTGGTTTGATTTCTTCACTAACTATTTATGCAAGAGTTAATAGATATGGATTTTTAGAAACTCCTTACCGAAAAGTTATCAAAGGAAAAGTAAGTAATGAGGTAGAATATTTAACTGCCGAGCAGGAAGATAATTTCACTATCGCACAGGCAAATGCTCCGATTAATGAACAGGGTAAATTTTTAGGTGAGAGAGTTAAATCAAGATTAAAAGGTGAATTTCCTATTGTATATCCAGATGATGTACAATATATGGATGTAGCACCAGCACAGATAGTTAGTGCTGCCGCAGCTTTAATTCCATTTTTGGAACACGATGATGCTAATAGAGCGTTGATGGGATCAAATATGCAACGTCAATCCGTTCCACTCTTAAAACCAGAAGCACCAATTGTTGGTACCGGAATGGAAAAGAAACTTGCTCATGATTCAAGAGCATTATTGTTAGCAGAAGATAACGGTGTTGTTGAGTATGTTGATGCAAACAAAATTGTTGTTAAGTACGATATTAATCCAAACAGCTTTGAAGCATTAACAAGTTTCAATGAAATAAGAGAAGCAACTTATTATCTAACCAAATTTCATGGAACAAACCAGGAAACTTGTATAAATCAGGTGCCAATTGTTAAGGAAGGCCAGAAGCTTAAAAAAGGTGATGTACTTGCAGATGGCGCAGCTACTGAAGGTGGCGAATTAGCACTTGGTAGAAATGTTCTTGTTGCTTTTATGCCTTGGAGAGGTTATAACTTTGAAGATGCTATTATCATCAGCGAAAAAGTTGTTAGCGAAGATCTTTACACATCAATCCATATTGAAGAATTTGAATTGCAGGTACGCGAAACAAAACGCGGTGAAGAAGAATTAACGCGTGAAATTCCAAATGTTAGCGAAGAGGCAGTTAAAAATCTTGATGAATTTGGAATTATCAGAGAAGGCGCTGAAGTTAAGGAAGGCGATATTTTAATTGGTAAGATTACTCCTAAAGGCGAAACAGATCCAACTCCGGAAGAAAAATTATTACGTGCAATTTTTGGAGATAAAGCTGGTGATGTAAAGGATGCATCATTGAAAGCACCTCCCGGATTAAAGGGAACTGTAATTAAAACAAGACTCTTTAGCAGAAAGAAAAGAGATAACGAATCTAAAAAACAAGAAAAAACTGCTTTAGATAAACTTGATCATGAGCTGAAGAAAAATCTTCAAGCTCATTATGATAAGCTTGTAGAAAAATTAACAAAGATAACAAAGGATCAAACCACAACCGGTATCAGAGATCTTGATGGAAGCGTAGTACTAAGAAGCGGATCAACCATAAAGGAAGAAACTTTTTCTTCTATGGATGATGTAACCAAACTTGATTATACTCTCGATTGGTTTGAAACTAAAAAAACAAACAATCTTGTAAATACTCTTTTCAAAAATTATTTTCTTATCAAAACTGATATTGAAGAAGATTTTAAGAGAGAAAGAATCAAAGTTCAGAGCGGCGATGAATTACCACCCGGAATTGTTCAACTAGCAAAAGTTTATGTTGCTAAAAAACGTAAACTTTCTGTTGGTGATAAAATGGCAGGAAGACATGGTAATAAAGGTGTGGTTGCAAAAATAGTTCCTGCAGCAGATATGCCTTTCCTTCCGGACGGAACTCCCGTGGATATAATTTTGAATCCACTTGGTGTACCATCTCGTATGAATCTTGGTCAGTTATATGAAACTGCATTAGGATGGGTTGGAAAAAAACTTGGTGTAAAATTTGCAACTCCAATTTTTGATGGAGCAAAAGTAGAAGACGTTGAAGAATGGCTTGCAAAAGGCGGTCTTGAATCTGGAAGCAAAACAGATTTGATTGACGGACGATCCGGTGAAAAATTCCATCAAAAGGTTACTTGCGGATACATCTATATGTTAAAGCTTAGCCACCTTGTTGATGATAAGATACACGCAAGGTCTATAGGGCCATACTCACTTATCACTCAACAGCCACTTGGTGGAAAAGCACAATTTGGTGGACAGAGATTTGGAGAAATGGAAGTGTGGGCATTGGAAGGATATGGTGCATCGCACATCCTTCAAGAAATATTAACAGTAAAAAGTGATGATGTTGCTGGTAGAGCAAAAGTATATGAAGCAATTGTAAAAGGTGAAAACTTACAGGAACCAAATATTCCTGAATCGTTTAACGTTCTTATAAAAGAACTCCAGGGCTTGGGTCTGGACATCAAAATAAGTTAAACGTTAAACAATTTTTTCACTTAGAAATTAGGAGATAAAAAATGGCTTATAGAGTTCAAGAAAATGCGATGAGAGATATTAACAGTCTTACCATTAGTTTGGCAAGCCCTGATGATATTTTATCAAGATCTTATGGTGAAGTAACAAAACCTGAAACAATAAATTATAGATCATTCAGACCTGAAAAAGATGGTTTGTTTTGCGAAAAAATATTTGGACCAACTAGAGATTGGGAATGTTTTTGCGGCAAGTACAAAAGAATCAGATACAAAGGTATAATTTGCGATCGTTGCGGTGTTGAAGTTACACAAAAAAGTGTTAGACGCGAAAGAATGGGACACATCGGCCTTGCTGTGCCGGTTGTTCATATATGGTTCTTTAGAGCACAGCCATCCAAAATTGGTAACATCATTGGACTAAGTTTAAAAGAACTTGAAAAAGTAATTTACTACGAGTCTTATGTAGTTCTGAATCCTGGTCCAACGGGATTAAGCCGCTTAGATCTTATTTCGGAAGATCAATATTTTGAAGTATTAAGTTCCTTACCTGATGGTAATGAAAAATTAGATGCTGATGATCCAAAGAAATTTGTTGCTAAAATTGGCGGCGATGCTGTTAAAGAGATATTAAAAAACACTAATATCGAAACTCTATCTAAACAATTAAGAGATTTAGTAAAAGTTGAAACATCTCAGCAAAAGAAAGCAGATTTACTCAAAAGACTTCGTGTTATTGAAGCATTTAAAGAAGAAGAAGGAAAAGTTCCAAACAGACCTGAGTGGATGGTATTAAGTTATATCCCAGTCATTCCACCAGAACTTCGTCCTCTTGTACCTCTTGAAGGTGGAAGATTTGCAACCAGCGATCTTAATGATTTATATAGAAGAGTTATTATTCGTAATAACAGATTAAAAAGACTTATTGATATTAAAGCACCGGAAGTAATTCTAAGAAATGAAAAAAGAATGCTTCAGGAAGCCGTTGATGCATTGTTTGATAATTCCAGAAGAGGCAGCGCTGTAAGAAGTGATAATAATCGTCCTTTGAAATCTTTAAGTGATATGCTTAAAGGTAAGCAAGGAAGATTTCGTCAAAATCTTTTAGGAAAAAGAGTTGATTATTCGGGTCGTTCAGTTATTGTTGTTGGACCTGAGCTAAAACTTCATCAATGCGGTTTGCCAAAAGATATGGCGGTTGAATTATTTAAACCATTTATCATACGCAAACTGATCGAAAGAGGTCATAATAAAACTGTAAAAAGCGCAAGGAAAGTTGTTGATAGAAAAGATCCAATCATTTGGGAAATTTTATCTAAAATTATTGAAGCTCATCCAATACTATTAAATAGAGCTCCAACGTTACATAGACTTGGAATCCAAGCTTTTCAGCCAATTTTAATTGATGAGAGAGCTATACAGCTTCATCCAATGGTTTGTACAGCTTTTAACGCTGACTTTGATGGTGACCAGATGGCCGTTCACGTTCCACTTTCTTATGAAGCTCAATTGGAAGCTGCACTGCTAATGCTCAGCAGTCATAATATTCTTTCACCACAAAACGGCAGCCCGATAGTTGTTCCTACGCAGGATATAGTTTTGGGATGTTATTATCTAACGAAATTTAAAGAGGGTGATAAAGGCGAAGGAATGGTATTCTCCTCACCCGAGGAAGTTATCATAGCTTACGATAGTAAAGTTGTTGGCTTACATGCAAAGATAAAAGTTAGAATTGATGGTGAGATGATTGAAACTACAACCGGTAGAGTTATTTTCAATCAAATCGTTCCTAAAGAAATGGGATTTATAAACCAGTTATTAATCAAAAAAGCTTTTGGTGGAATAATTGGAAGAATGTTTATTAAGCTTGGTAATAAAGTTACTGCAAAGTTCCTTGATGATTTAAAGGATTTAGGATTTAGATATTCCACAGCTGGCGGTTTATCCGTAAGCTTTGGCGATATGATTATTCCTGATGAAAAAACTGCACTAATTACAAAAGCTAATAAAAAAGTTGAAGGAATTTTAAACGAACACGAAATGGGTGTTATCACAGACGCGGAAAGATATAACAAAATTATAGACGTCTGGACGCATACAACAAATGATGTTGCACGCGCGCTAATGGAAAAAATTAAACAGCATAACAAAGGATTCAATTCATTACATATGATGGTTGATTCCGGTGCAAGAGGATCGCAAGAGCAGGTTAGACAGCTGGCTGGTATGAGAGGGTTGATGATGAAACCTCAAAAAACTTTATCAGGACAAGCTGGTGAAATTATTGAAAACCCGATTGTTGCTAACTTTAAAGAAGGTCTTTCTGTTCTTGAATACTTCATTTCAACTCACGGTGCCAGAAAAGGTTTAGCTGATACAGCATTAAAAACAGCTGATGCTGGATATTTGACAAGAAGATTAGTCGACGTTGCTCAAGATGTAATTATATCCGAAATAGATTGCGGTACCATCCTTGGCATCGAGGTTAAAGCTCTTAAAGACGTTGAAGAAGAGAGAGAACCTTTAGGAGAGCGTATTACAGGAAGGTTTGCGCAGGAAGATGTTTACGATCCTAAAACTGAAGAGTTAATTATTTCCGCTGGTGAAATGATTACAGAAGAAATTGCTGAAAGGATAGAAGATGCTAATATTGATTCGGTTTATATCAGAACAGTTCTGACTTGCGAATCAAAAAGAGGTGTTTGCGTTAAATGTTATGGAAGGAATTTAACCACAGGTAAACAAGTTGAAATTGGAGAGGCAGTAGGCATCATTGCAGCACAATCCATAGGTGAACCTGGTACGCAGTTAACATTACGTACTTTCCATTTGGGTGGAACTTCATCAAGAATTGCATCTCAATCACAAGTTGAATCTAATACTGATGGTATAGTAAGATTTGATAAAGTTAATTATGTCGAAAAAACTGAAAAGGACCCATTCGGTGGGCCGGATACAAAACTAAAAGTTGTAACTGGTCGAAGAGGCGTTATAGAAATATTAGATGAAAACAACAGACTATTAAAGAAATACGATGTTCCTTACGGTGCCGAGCTGGTTGTTGATGATGGGCAGGTAATAAAGAAAAGACAACCGCTTTATAATCATGATCCATATAACTCAGTTATTTTATCTGATATTTCAGGACGTGTTAAATTTGTTGATCTTGTTGATGGAGTAACTCTGCAGCAAGTAACTGATGAACAAACAGGGCACGTTCAAAAAGTTGTTATTGAATCTAAAGATAAAAACCTTACTCCGAGTATTCTTATTGAAAGCGAGAACGGAAATAAAAAATCTTTCAACCTTCCTGTTCGCTCTTATCTTTCTGTAGATGAAGGTGAAAATATTAAAGCTGGAATTATTTTAGCTAAAATATCAAAACAAACTACAAAGAGTAGAGATATAACCGGTGGTTTGCCAAGGGTTACAGAACTTTTTGAAGCACGGAGTCCACATGAACCAGCCGTTGTAGCTGAAATTGAAGGTAACGTTAAATTTGGTGCCCGTAAAAAAGGCTCAAGAGAAATTATGGTAGTTGCACAAGATGGTTCTGATGAGAAGAAATACAATGTGCCTCTTCAAAAGCATATACTTGTTCAGGATGGTGATGAAATTCCTGCCGGTGAAAAAATAACCGACGGTCCTATCAACCCACATGATATCTTAGCAATTAAAGGTACCAGCGCTGTACAAGAATATTTAGTGAATGAAATTCAGGATGTTTACAGGCTTCAAGGTGTTAAGATTAATGATAAACACATAGAAGTAATTGTAAAACAAATGTTGCAAAAAATAAAAATCGTTTCACCTGGAGACACAAAATTCCTGGAAGAAGATATTGTTGATCGAAACGAATTCTTTGAAGAAAATAGTAAAATCTCTAATATGTTTTATGTTGAAGATAAGGGTGACTCGAAACTTAAAAATGGTCAACTTATAGCAAAATCTAAACTAAGAGAGATAAACGCAGATCTAAAGAAAAAAGATAAAAAGGAAGTAATTTATCGTGATGCTGAGTCTGCTACATTTGAGCATATTCTTCTGGGTATAACTCAAGCAGCACTATCAACAGAAAGTTTTATCTCAGCAGCATCATTCCAGGAAACAACAAAAGTACTTGCAAATGCAGCTACTGAAGCTAAAGTTGATAACCTTCTTGGATTAAAAGAGAATGTTGTGATGGGGCATTTAATACCTGCTGGAACAGGAATTAAAAAGTACAGAAACGTTATGCTTGAATCTGAGGAAGTAGAAATATCTGATAAAAAAGAAAGTGAAGAAGAAATTCAATCAAACAAATAATTGTTAAACCTTAATGTTTGATGATTTTTAATGTTTCTTCTATTTCAATTTGCTTAATAATAAAAATAATTGAAGTTTTCTTGACAAAATTTGAATAGAAAACTATATTTGAAGTCTGAATTTTTTTGAGAAGTATATTTTAAGGAGATTTTAGTGCCTACTATAAATCAGTTAGTTAGAAAGGGTCGAGTAAGTATTTTATCGAAAAATAAAGCTCCGGCTCTTGATGCTTGTCCACAGAAGAGAGGAGTGTGTACTAGAGTATACACCACTACACCTAAAAAGCCAAATTCAGCTTTGAGGAAAGTAGCGAGAGTAAGACTGACAAATAACATGGAAGTAACCGCTTATATTCCTGGTGAAGGACATAATTTACAGGAACATTCAATAGTAATGATAAGAGGCGGCAGAGTAAAAGATCTTCCTGGAGTTAGATATCACATTATTAGAGGCACATTAGATACCAGCGGTGTTGAAGACAGAAAAAAAAGTAGATCCAAGTACGGTGCAAAGAAACCTAAAGCGAAATAAAAAATGAGAAAAAGAAGAGCAGAAAAAAAATTCCTAAAACCCGATCCCAAATTTAACGATGTATTAGTCGCTAAATTTGTTAATTGTGTAATGTATGATGGAAAAAAAGCAGTTGCTAGAAACGTAATCTACGATGCTTTTAAAATTATAGAAGACAAAACTAAAAAACCGGGTCTCGAGGTATTTAAAAAAGCAATTTCAAATACACAACCTATGATCGAAGTTAGAAGCCGTAGAGTTGGAGGAGCCACATATCAGGTACCAACAGAAGTAAGACCTGAAAGAAGAACCGCATTGGCTATGAGATGGATTAAAAATTATTCCCGTTCAAGAGGTGAAAAATCCATGTCTGCAAAATTAGCATCAGAGTTAATTGCGGCTTCAAATGGAGAAGGTTCCGCTGTAAAGAAAAAAGAAGATGTCCATAAAATGGCAGAAGCAAATAAAGCTTTTGCTCACTTTAAATGGTAATAGAAGGAAAAGTTTAGGTATTAATGGCTAGCAAAGTTAATATAGATAAGGTTCGTAACATTGGTATTATGGCTCATATCGATGCCGGTAAGACAACTACAACCGAAAGAATTTTGTACTATACAGGTAAGTTGCATAGAATCGGTGAAGTGCATGATGGCGCTGCCACGATGGATTGGATGGAACAAGAAAAAGAACGTGGAATTACAATAACAAGTGCAGCAACTACTTGCTTTTGGGAAAATCATCAAATCAACATTATTGATACACCGGGACATGTTGATTTTACAGTAGAAGTTGAAAGATCATTGCGAGTTCTTGATGGGGCAGTTGCTTTGTTCTGCGCTGTTGGTGGTGTTGAACCTCAATCAGAAACTGTATGGCGTCAGGCTGATAAGTATGGTGTACCAAGAATTGCCTTTGTAAATAAGATGGATAGAACGGGTGCTGATTTTTATAATGCCATTGAAATGATGAAAGAGCGATTAAGTGCAAATGCAATTCCAATAAATTTACCCATCGGTGAAGGTGATATGTTTGTTGGGGTTATAGATCTTATAAAGTTTAATGCCAGAATGTTTCATGAAGAATCTTTTGGCTCTACATTCGATGAGATTCCTATTCCTCAGGACTTGATGGAGATCGCAACCAAATACAGAACACAAATGCTGGAAGCTGTCTCTGATGTTGATGATAAATTATTAGAAAAATATCTCGAAGGCAAAGAGATTAGTGAATCAGAAGTAAAAGCAGTATTAAGACGAGCTACAATTGATTTAAAGATTGTTCCTGTTCTTTGTGGTTCATCATTTAAAAATAAAGGTGTACAGAAACTTCTGGATTCAGTTGTTGATTTTTTACCTTCTCCATTAGACACAGTTGCATTAGAAGCACATCATATCGGAATAAATGATTCTGTGCTAAGAAAAATTGATGCGAATGAAAAGTTTACTTCATTGGCATTCAAAATTATGAATGATGCATATGTTGGTAAACTTACTTTTTTTAGAGTTTATGCTGGCACTTTAAAAGCCGGTTCATATGTTTATAATTCAGTTAGCGGTAAAAAAGAAAGAATCAGTAGATTACTTCAAATGCACGCTAATCATAGAGAAGAAATTTCAGAGGTTAGAGCTGGAGATATAGCTGCTGCTGTTGGATTAAAATATACACGTACAGGCGATACTCTTTGCTCTGAAGATGATCCGGTAGTTTTGGAGCGAATGGTTTTCCCTGAACCTGTTATTCAGATTGCAATCGAACCTAAAACCAAAGCTGATCAGGATAAGTTATCGGAGTCCTTAGCGAAATTATCTGATGAAGATCCAACATTTAAAGTTAAAGTTGATGAAGAAACCGGACAAACGTTGATAAGTGGTATGGGCGAACTTCACCTTGAGATATTAGTTGACAGAATGAAACGTGAATTTAAAGTTGAAGCTAATATTGGTAAACCTCAAGTAGCTTATAGAGAAACAATTACCCAAACCGTTCAGGCAGAAGGTAAGTTTGTTAAACAATCCGGTGGTCGTGGAAAGTTTGGACATGTTTGGATTGAACTTAGTCCAAATGAACCGGGAAAAGGTTATGAGTTTATTAATGGAATCGTTGGTGGTGTAGTTCCAAAGGAATATATTCCAGCAGTTTCACACGGAATTCAGGATGCTATGAAGAATGGTATCTTAGCTGGATTTCCAATGGTAGATATTAAAGCAAAATTATATGATGGATCTTACCATGATGTTGACTCGGATGAAATATCATTTAGAGTAGCAGGTTCGATGGCATTTCAAGCAGGCGCTAAAAAGGCAAACCCTGTTTTGTTAGAACCAATAATGGCTGTTGAAGTTGTTACACCGGAAGAATATTTAGGTGATGTTATGGGAGATTTAAATTCCCGAAGAGGAAAAATAGAAGGTTTTTCTGCAAGAAAAGATGCGCAGGTAATTAAAGCTTCAGTACCACTTTCAGAGATGTTTGGTTATGCAACAGTTCTAAGATCAATGAGTCAGGGTAGAGCAATTTACACAATGCAATTTGATCATTATGCTGCAGTACCAAAATCAATTGCAGAAGAAATATCTGAAAAAACTTTAGGTAAAAAATCAACAGCTCATTAAAAACAGACATTAAAAACAAAAAAAGCAAAATATAAAAGGAGATTCCGATGGCTAAAGAAAAATTTGATAGGAGCAAACCTCACGTTAATATAGGAACTATTGGTCACGTAGATCATGGTAAAACTACATTAACCGCTGCCATCACAATGGCTCTCGCAAAAAAGGGATTATCTTCAGTTAGAACATTTGATAGTATTGATAACGCACCTGAAGAAAAAGAGAGAGGTATTACAATAGCAACAGCGCACGTTGAGTATTCAACCGCTAACCGACATTACGCACACGTTGACTGTCCTGGTCACGCTGATTATGTTAAAAACATGATCACTGGTGCTGCTCAAATGGATGGAGCAATATTGGTAGTTGCAGCAACAGATGGTCCTATGCCACAAACAAGAGAGCATATTCTTCTTGCTCGTCAGGTTGGTGTTCCTAAAATAGTTGTGTTCCTTAATAAAATTGATATGGTTGATGATCCTGAACTTATTGAATTAGTAGAAGAAGAATTAAGAGATCTATTAACTGCATATGAATTTCCGGGATCAGAAATTCCAATTATCAAAGGATCTGCGCTTCAAGCTCTTGAAGCTGGTGCAAGTGATGCTCCAATTGATGATCCAAGATATAATTGTATTTGGGAACTTATGGATGCTGTTGATAGCTACATCCCTGTTCCGGAAAGAAGTACTGATAAACCATTTTTAATGCCGGTTGAAGATGTATTTTCAATAACCGGTCGTGGTACAGTTGCTACTGGTAGAGTTGAAAGAGGACAAGTTAAAATACAGGAAGAAGTTGAATTGATAGGTTTGGGTCTTCATAAAAAAACCGTTGTTACTGGTATTGAAATGTTTAGAAAAGAACTTGATTCAGCTATGGCTGGTGATAATGCAGGTATTTTGTTAAGAGGTATAGATAAAAATGAAATTGAAAGAGGAATGGTTCTTGCCAAACCAGGATCTATAACACCTCACAAAAAATTTGAAGGTGAAGTCTACGTTCTTTCAAAAGATGAAGGCGGCAGACACACACCATTTTTTAATGGTTATAGACCACAGTTTTATTTCAGAACAACTGACGTTACTGGTGTTGCTACATTACCTGAAGGTACCGAAATGGTTATGCCTGGTGATAATGTAAGACTATCAATTGAATTAATTGCACCTATCGCTATGGAAGAAAAATTAAGATTTGCTATTCGTGAAGGTGGTAGAACAGTTGGTTCTGGTGTTGTAACAAAGATTATTGAATAAGATATAGAAAACTCTAGAGAAGGGAGTTCAAACTCCCTTTTCTTATCTAATATAACAAAAGGAGTTGATTAAGTGCCCGGTCAAAAAATTAGAATAAAATTGAAATCGTACGATCACATTTTGATTGATAAATCTACAGAGAAGATCATTAAAACTGTTAGAAGTACAGGAGCTGTTGTATCAGGTCCTATTCCACTTCCAACAAAGAAAACAATTTATACTGTATTAAGATCACCACACGTAGATAAAAAATCCAGAGAACAATTTGAAACCAGGGCGCATAAGAGAATAATCGATATCCATAATTCAAATAACAAAACCGTCGATTCGCTAAGCAAGTTAGATATTCCGGCGGGTGTTGATATCGAGATTAAGCTATAATGAACATTGGAGATAAGATGTCTGGCATAATTGGTAAAAAATTAGGAATGTCTAATATCTTCGGACAAGACGGAGAGATTATTCCCGTAACTGTAATTCAAGCAGGTCCTTGTAAAGTTGTTAACATTCGGACAAAAGAAAAAGATGGTTATGAAGCTCTTCAACTTTCTTTTGGCGAAAGAAAAGATAAACATACATCAAAACCTTTTGCAGGTCAGTTTAAAAGCAGTGGATTAAAACCAGCTAAACTTCTTAAAGAATTTAGAAACTTTAATCTTGCTGATTATAAAATTGGTGATCAGATAGGCGCAGATTTTTTTGTTGAAGGTGAAAAAATAAAAGTTAGAGGAAGAAATAAAGGCAAAGGATTTCAGGGTGTAATGAGACGTCATAATTTTGGTGGCGTTGGTGGTACAACACACGGACAAAGTGATAGACTTAGAGCTCCCGGCTCAATTGGTGCAAGTTCTTATCCTTCGAGAGTTTTTAAAGGACAGAGAATGGCTGGTAGAATGGGCTATGAAAATGTTACAATTTCAGGTTTAAAAGTAGTTAAAGTTATTCCAGAGCAAAATTTAATTTTTGTTAAAGGCGCCGTTCCCGGTGCTGTGAATACAATTTTAGAATTGATTAAGAAGTAATTCGGTTAAAAAAATGACGCTTGATGTTTTTAAAATAGACGGATCAAAATCGGGTGATAAAATAGATTTATCCGATAGCATCTTTGCAATAGAACCTAATGACCACGCAATTTATTTATCTGTTAAAGCATACTTAGCAAACCAAAGACAAGGTACTTCCAAGTCTAAGGAAAGAGGCGAAGTTAGCGGTGGCGGTAAAAAACCCTGGAAACAAAAAGGACGTGGCGGCGCAAGAGCTGGTACGACAAGATCACCACTTTGGGTTGGCGGAGGCACCATATTTGGACCTCGCCCAAGAGATTATCGACAGGATCTTCCCAAAAAAGTAAAGCGCCTTGCCCGTAAATCTGCTTTAAGTTATAAGGTTAAAGATGAGCAGTTATTAGTTGTTGAAGATTTTAATCTTGAACAGCCAAAAACAAAAGATTTTACTAAAATATTAAATGCTCTTAAAGTATCAGGAAAAAAAATTCTTTTGTTAACTGATACCAACAATCAAAATATTTATAAATCCGGAAGAAATATTCCAAAGGTTAAAATTCTTGAAGCATCAAAAGCATCAACTTATGATTTACTTAATAATCAGGTTTTGATTCTTCAGAAAAGTGCTGTTAAAGAAATTGAAAAAACATTTACTCCAAATGGAGAGGCGGTTAATTAATTATGAATCATGTATTGGTTAGACCATTGATTACCGAAAAGATGACAAACATTAATACAGATTTGGGTAAGTACGGATTTTTAGTTAATCCAAATGCTAATAAAATCCAGATCAAACAAGCGATTGAAAAAAAATTTGATGTCCATGTTATTGAAGTTAGAACAATAAATCATCCCGGAAAAACTAAATCACAATTTAGAAAAAGTGGAAAGTTTGAAGGTAAAACTGCCAGATTTAAGAAAGCAATCGTAACTCTTAAAGAAGGCGAAAAAATTGAATTATTTGAGCAAGTTTAGAGTATAGGAAATAGGATTACCAAATGGGAATTAAAAAATTAAAACCAACTTCACCAGGAACAAGATTCAGATCAAACTCAACATTTGATGAGATTACTAAATCTGTACCTGAAAAATCTTTAACAGTTTCGTTAAAAAAATCCGGTGGAAGAAATAATCTTGGACATATTACAACAAGATTTATTGGCGGTGGTCACAAAAGAAGATATAGACTAATAGACTTTAAAAGAAATAAACCCGGTATAGAAGCAAAAGTTTTTTCTATCGAATATGATCCAAACAGAAGCTGCAGAATTGCACTTTTACATTACGCTGATGGAGAAAAAAGATATATCCTTGCTCCTGAAGGTTTAAAAGTTGGAAGTAAAGTTGTTTCAGGACCCGGTAGTGATATTTTGGTTGGTAACGCATTGCCTCTTAAAGAAATGCCATTAGGCAGTTTTATTCACAATGTTGAACTTAAACCAGGCAAAGGTGGACAGTTAGCAAGAAGTGCAGGATCATCATTACAGCTTATGGCTAAAGAAGGAGATTTTGCTCAAGTTAAAATGCCATCAGGCGAAGTTAGATTAATTCGGTTGGATTGTATGGCAACATATGGTGTTGTTGGCAATGCAGAGCAAGAGAATATTAGTTTAGGAAAAGCCGGAAGAAGCAGATGGTTAGGTAGAAGACCTCACGTAAGAGGAGTTGTAATGAATCCGGTCGATCACCCAATGGGTGGTGGTGAAGGAAAAACCTCAGGTGGCGGTCATCCAGTATCACCTTGGGGACAAAAAGCTAAAGGTTTAAAAACCAGAAAGCGTAAAAAAGATTCTAATAAATATATTATTAAAAGACGCAAGTAGTAATCAGAGAGTAGCTTATGCCAAGATCCGTAAAAAAAGGTCCTTTTTTAGATTATAAATTAGCTGAAAAAATTAAAAAGCTAAATGACACTAATCAGAAAAAAATTATCAAAACCTGGTCACGTTCATCAACAATTTTTCCTGATTTTGTTGGACATACAATTGCTGTTCACAATGGTAATAAAATGATTCCTGTTTACATAACAGAAAATATGGTTGGACATAAATTAGGTGAATTTGCTCCTACAAGAATTTTTAGAGGGCATCCTGGTACAAAGGCAGAGAAAGCAACTAAAGCATAAAAATAGGATTTGAAATTAAATGGAAGCTAGAGCAATAACAAAATATATAGGTTCATCCCCAAGAAAAATGAGATTGGTTATAGATCTTATAAGAGGAATGCGTGCAGATAAAGCTTTGGAAGTGTTACACTTCTCATCTAAGCATTCTTCAAGAAATGCAGAAAAGACATTAAGATCTGCAATAGCAAATCTTATGAATTCTGATGAAGCCACACGTGTTGAGCCGCAAGATTTAATTGTTAAAGAAGCATATGTTAATCAGGGACCAACACTTAAAAGAATTTCACCGGCTCCGATGGGACGTGCTTATAGAATAAGAAAAAGATCCTGTCATTTAACTATAGTTGTTGCAAGTAAAGATTAATTAAGGAGAAAGATTTTTGGGACAGAAAACACACCCCGTAGGATTTAGAGTTGGAATCATCAGAGGATGGGATTCTAACTGGTATGAAAATAAAAGCTATGCCACCAAATTAAAAGAAGATGACAAGCTGCGTTCTTACGTTAGAAACAGATTAAAGAAGGCGGGAATTTCCAGAATTGTAATTGATAGAACATCAAAAAATATTATTCTTACAATTCATACTTCAAGACCAGGTGTTGTAATTGGCAAGAGTGGTAAAGAAATTACCCAGCTTGAAGAAGAATTAAAACAAATATCAAATAAAGATGTAAAAATTCAGATATCCGAAATAAAAAGACCAGAATTAGATGCTTACTTAGTTGCAGAAAATATTGCTAATCAGCTTGCAGGAAGAGTTTCGTTTAGAAGGGCTATGAAAACTTCTATCACTGCTGCGATGAGAATGGGTGCTGAAGGTATAAGAATAATGTGTTCGGGAAGACTTGGCGGAGCGGAGATGGCTAGAACTGAACAGTACAAGGAAGGAAGAATTCCTTTACATACAATTAGAGCTGATATTGATTATGCAAATGGAAGAGCCGAAACATTATATGGCTCTATAGGAATTAAAGTTTGGATTTGCCGGGGTGAAATCTTAGGCAAAAGAGTTACTGAATAAAATCGCTTAGGAGTTTTGTTTTATGTTAATGCCCAAAAGAGTTAAATACAGAAAATCACAGCGTGGAAGACGTGCGGGTAAAGCATATCGTGGTAGTTCCGTTGCTTTTGGTGATTTTGGACTTAAAGCCCTGGAACCAGCCTGGATTACAAGCAGGCAGATTGAAGCTTGTCGTGTTGCTTTAACTAGAAAAATGAAAAGAGATGGTAAGGTTTGGATCAGAATTTTTCCAGATAAACCGGTCTCTAAAAAACCACTTGAAACAAGAATGGGAAAAGGAAAAGGTGCACCAGAGTTTTGGGTTGCGGTTATCAAACCGGGTAGAGTAATGTTTGAGGTTGCAGGTATCACCAAAGACCTTGCTAATGAAGCATTAAAACTTTGTTCTCATAAACTTCCTATTAAAACCAAAGTTGTTAGCAGAACAGATTACGAACAAAAATAGAAGCATAGAAAATGAAACTTCATGAAATAAAAGAAATGACCAATGATGAGTTGATCAAAAGAATTGACGAAGAAGAGAAAAATTTTGTTGATCTTCGATTCTCGCATCAGCTAAAGCAATTAAATAATACAGCTAAACTTAAGCTTGCTAGAAAAGATATTGCCAGAATGAAAACTATCCTTAAGGAAAGATTATCAGCAGAAAGCAAAGCGGCTCAAAAAGATAAAAAGGAAGGAGCTAACGCTTAACAATGGTAGAACGTAATTTAAGAAAAACCAGGATTGGTATTGTAGTTAGTAATAAAATGGATAAGACTATTACTATCGCTATCGAAAGAAAAATTCCACATCCTATTTATAAAAAGTACTTTAAAAAAACGACCAATTTAATGGCACACGATGAAAAGCAGGAATGTAATATAGGTGATAAAGTTAAAGTAATGGAAACTCGGCCACTCAGCAAGAATAAGAGATGGCGCCTTGTAGAAATTGTTGAAAAAGCCAAGTAAGGAGATTTTGAAAAATGATTCAGGAAGAAACTAATTTAATAGCTGCGGATAATTCAGGCGCAAAAAAAGTGCAGTGTATTCGTGTGCTTGGCGGCAGCGATAGAAAATACGCTACTGTTGGTGACACAATCGTTGTATCTGTAAAAACTGCAATACCAAATGGTACAGTAAAAAAGGGTGAGGTTTCCAGAGCAGTTATTGTAAGAACAAAAAAAGAAGTTCGCAGAAAAGATGGTTCTTATATCAGATTTGATGAAAATGCAGCGGTACTAATTAACAACCAAAATGAACCAAAAGGCACTCGTATTTTTGGACCTGTTGCAAGAGAGTTGAGAGAAAGACAATTTATGAAAATAGTTTCTTTAGCACCAGAAGTTTTATAAGGATTAGCAGTAAATGAAAATTAGAAAAAACGATACAGTAATGGTTATTTCCGGTAATGATAAAGGAAAAACCGGAAAAATTTTAAAAGTGTTTCCTAAAACTTCCAGAGTTATAATAGAGGGAATTAACCTTAGGAAAAGACATACAAAACCTAATCGTAAAAGTCCTCAGGGTGGAATTTTGGAAAAAGAAGCTCCTATTCATTCATCAAACGTGATGATATTGGATCCTAAATCTAATGAACCAACAAGAATCGGTGCAAAAATAATCTTGGATGAAAAAACAGGTAAGAAAAAAATAGCAAGAGTGAGTAAAACCTCTGGCGAAATGCTATCATAAGTAAATATATTTTAATAAAGTTATAACAAATGGCTGAAAAGAAAACTAAAAAATCAGAAAAAGAACCACAGCAAAAGAAAGCTCCTTCAAAAGAAGTTTCTGCTGTTAAAGAAAATGAAATTAAGATAAGCCCGAGACTTGGTGAAATCTATAAAAAGGAAATTGTTCCTTCTTTAATGAAAGCTTTTAATTATAAAAGTGTAATGCAGGTGCCAAAACTTGATAAGATAGTAGTTAATATGGGAGTTGGTGCTGCGGTAGCTGATCAAAAAATAATTGAAGAAGCTGTAAAAGAACTTGAAACAATTACCGGACAAAAAGCAAGTATTCGGAAAGCTAAAAAAGCTATATCAAATTTCAAACTTCGTGAAGGAATGAATATAGGCGCTATGGTTACTTTACGAAAAGAAAAAATGTATGAATTTCTTGATAGACTTATAAATGTTGCTCTTCCCAGAGTAAGAGATTTTAAAGGATTATCAGATAAATCATTTGACGGAAGAGGTAATTATACTCTTGGTGTAAAAGAGCAAATTATTTTTCCGGAAATTAATGTTGATAAAATTACAAGAGTGCTGGGGATGGATGTAACTTTTGTAACAACATCTAAAACAGATAATGAAGCTTATGAATTGTTAAAAGCTTTTGGTATTCCATTTAGAAAAAAAGAAATTAAATAAGATTTAAAGGAGAGTTAATGGCAAGATTAAGTATTATTGCCCGTGATGATAAAAGAAGAAAGCTCAACGAAAAGTACAAAAAAATAAGACAAGAGCTTAAAGAAAAAGGTGATTATGAAGGTTTGCAAAAACTTCCTAAAAACTCCTCTCCTGTAAGATTAAAAAATCGCTGTATGTTTACCGGTAGAGGAAGATCTTACTATCGTAAATTCGGTGTATCTAGATTAGTCCTCAGAGAGATGGCTCTTAGAGGTGAAATTCCAGGATTAAAAAAATCAAGTTGGTAGGAGTTTATTATTATGCCCGTAACTGATCCGATATCAGATTTTTTGCTAAGAATTAGAAATGCTTCGAAAGCAAAGAAATTAAGAGTTGAAATTCCTTCTTCTAAAATGAAGCAGGGATTAGCTGAAATATTAAAGAAAGAAAGTTACATTCACGATTATTCTATTGTTGAAGATAACAAACAGAGTATTCTAAAGATTCAACTTAAATACAGAGATGGCTTATCTGCTATAACTGGATTAAAAAGAATCAGCAAACCCGGACTAAGAGTTTATAAAGATTCCAGTGAATTGCCTAAGGTATACAATGGGCTTGGCACTGCAATCATATCAACTTCCAAAGGGCTATTAACTGATAAAGAAGCCAGAGCAGCAGCTGTTGGCGGTGAAGTAATTTGTTACATCTGGTAATTTTTTGACGGAGAAGAAAAGTGTCTAGAATTGGAAAAAAACTGATCGAAATACCCAAAGGCGTAACTGTTGTTTTGGATGGTAACGTTGTAAAAGTAAAAGGTCCTAAAGGTGAGCTTCAGAAAACAATTCATCCTAATATTAAAGTAGAGATGAAAGATTCTGAAATCGAACTTAAAAGATCAGACGATCTGAAAATAAACAGAGCTTTGCATGGTTTATCCCGTGCTCTTATAAATAATATGATTCTTGGTGTATCCCAGGAGTTCAAAAAAACTTTGGATATTGTGGGTGTTGGATATAAAGTTGAACTTAAAGGAAGTAATTTACTTCTTAATATTGGTTACTCACATCCAATTTATTTTTTACCACCAGCAGGAATCAAGTTGGAAGCTCCTACACCTACTCAAATTGTTATATCAGGCATTGATAAACAATTAGTAGGACAGGTTGCAGCTAAAATAAGAGCAATAAGAAAACCAGAACCATACAAAGGTAAAGGTATTAAATATTCTAATGAACAGATTTTGAGAAAAGCCGGCAAGACTGCAGGTAAATAATTTCTAACGGAGTTTATAAAAGAAATGATAAAGAGAAATACAAATCCTAGATTACGATCTAAGACAAGAATCAGAAAAAAAATTACCGGCACGCCAGAAGTGCCACGACTTACTATTTATAGAAGTCTTAATCAAATGTATGCCCAAATAATAGATGATACTAATGGCAATACTTTAGTTGCTGCTTCTTCTTTATCAAAAGAAGTTTTAGATGAAATTAAAAGTGCTAAAGGCAAAATATCCAAAAGCAAACTTGTTGGAAATTTAGTTGCAAAGAAAGCAAAAGAAAAAAATATTTCTAATGTGGTTTTTGATAGAAACGGATATAGATATCACGGAAGAGTGCAAGCAATTGCAGAAGGCGCTCGTGAGGGCGGCTTGAAATTTTGAGAATATTGCCGGATCGTCTAATGGCAGGACTACGCCCTTTGGAGGCGTCTGTAGAGGTTCGAGTCCTCTTCCGGCAGCCAAAGTGCAATTATAAATTTTTTTATTATTAAGATTGTTTGGAGAATTAATTGAAAGCTGTAAAATCAACTGAAACTGAAGGACTTAAAGAAAAAGTAGTACACATTAACAGAGTTGCTAAAGTTGTTAAAGGTGGACGACGATTTAGTTTTAATGCTATAGTGGTTGTTGGAAATGGAAATGGTATTGTTGGAGTCGGCTTGGGAAAAGCTAATGAAGTTACTGATGCTATTTCTAAAGGAATAGATGACGCAAAGAAAAACGTTGTTAAAGTTTCTGTAATAAAGGGTACAGTTGCTCACGAAATTATTGGAAAATATGGTGCGGGAAAAGTTTTATTAAAACCTGCTTCACCCGGTACGGGTTTAATTGCTGGTGGTGGTGTTAGAGCAGTGCTTGAATCTGCCGGCATTACAGATATTCTTACTAAATCTCTTGGGTCAAGCAATCCTCATAATCAGGTAAAAGCTACGCTTAATGGATTGACACAGCAGATTGATGCAAGAAAGATGGCTTCAAAAAGAGGCATAACAGTTAAAGATTTGTTTACTACTTCTAACTGAGGAACTAATGGCAAAGATTAAAATTATACAAACTAAAAGTGTTATTGATAGACCTAAAGATCAAAAAGCTACTATCAAAGCACTTGGTTTAGGTAGACCCAACTGGGAAAAAATTCATAATGATACTCCTCAAATAAGAGGAATGGTCAGAAAAGTAATTCATTTGGTTAAAGTTGAAGAATTAAAAGATTAGTAAGGTTTTATAATGGATATTTTAAGCAATCTCAAATACGCAAAGGGTTCTAAAAAAAATCGTAAAAGAGTTGGACGTGGTGAGGGCTCGGGACACGGTAACCAATCTACAAGAGGTATGAATGGTCAGATGTCAAGATCTGGTGCCAAACATAAAGCTTGGTTTGAAGGCGGACAGATGCCTCTTCAACGACGAGTACCTAAATTTGGTTTTACCAATATTTTTAAAGTTGAGTATCAATTAGTAAATATTAATGCATTACAAAAATTAGCTGATGATAAGGTTATTACGGATCAGCTTTTAAATGTTAATGAATTAAAAAAATTGGGATTGATATCCAGCACAAAGAAACCCGTTAAACTTTTAGGTAAGGGTGATTTGAAAACTAAAGTGAATATTGAAGTAAATGCTTTCAGCAAATCAGCTCAGCAAAAGGTTGAAGCTGCCGGCGGTACAGTAACAAAGATATAGCATACAAATAAATGTCAAAATTTACAGATACATTCAGAAATATTTTTAAGATCCACGAGCTTAGACAAAGAATTATATATACTTTAGTTCTTCTATTTATTGTTCGACTTGGATCTCATTTAACAATACCCGGCGTTGATGCTGTTCTACTTTCAGAAAGTGTAAAAAACCAATCATCAGATAATCTCTTTGGATTATATGACTTATTTGTTGGTGGTGCATTTCATAATGCAGCAATTTTTGCTTTGGGTATTATGCCATATATCTCTGCATCAATTATTCTTCAATTGATGGGCGCCGTTGTTCCATACTTCCAGAAACTTCAACAAGAAGGTGAAGAAGGCAGAAAAAAGATTACTCAATTAACCAGATACGGAACTGTGCTTATTTCTGCTATGCAAGCTTGGGGCGTAACGGTTAAACTTTTAAATACACAATTTCAGGGAATGCCAATTGTTCCAGCACAAGTGCATGGAATCGGCTGGGTAATTTCCACTATTATTATTCTCACATCAGGCACTATGTTTATGATGTGGATGGGTGAACAGATTACTGAGAAAGGAATTGGAAACGGAATTTCTTTAATAATCTTTATTGGAATTATTGCTCGTTTTCCATTCGCTTTGCTTGATGAATACAGATTAATTTCTGCGGGTCAAAGATCCATAATAATTGAAATAATTATTTTTGTTTTTATGTTTTTTATTATTGCAGGAGTTGTTTTAGTTACTCAGGGTACAAGAAAAATTCCTGTTCAATATGCAAAAAGAGTTGTAGGACGAAAAGTTTATGGTGGAGTAACTCAATATATTCCTTTAAGAGTAAACACTGCTGGTGTAATGCCTATCATTTTTGCTCAGTCAATTATGTTTATTCCAACAACAGTGTTATCGTTTTTCCCTGATAACGAATTTTTACAAATGGTTGCCGGCTGGTTCCAGTACAGATCCCCGATTTATTCAACTATTTATGCATTAATGATTATCTTCTTTACATATTTTTATACAGCAATCGCCTTTAATCCAAAGGATGTTGCAGATAATATGAAGAAGCAAGGTGGATTTATTCCAGGTATCCGACCTGGCAAACAAACATCAGAATTTATTGATAATATTTTAACAAAAATTACTTTACCTGGCTCAGTGTTTTTAGCAATTATTGCAATACTTCCAGCATTTGTTTCTGCCTGGGGTGTTTCAGGATCATTCGCACAATTTTTTGGCGGCACAAGCTTATTGATTATTGTTGGTGTTGCACTTGATACATTGCAGCAAATCGAATCGCATTTGTTGATGAGACATTATGATGGATTTATGAAGTCGGGTAAAATTAAAGGACGCAGATAATTTTTTGTGATCTTAATAAAAACCAAGAAAGAAATTGATTTAATTAGAGAAAGCTGCAAAATAGTTGCAGAAACTTTACAACTTCTTAAATCAAATATTAGAGCGGGGATTACAACTTTAGAATTAGACAAAATTGCTGAAGATTATATAAGAAGTAACAATGCTATCCCTGCATTCAAAGGTTATTCGCAGGGTGGTGCCCCGGGTTTCCCTGGTTCTATTTGTGCTTCTATTGATGATGAGGTTGTGCATGGAATTCCTGGTAATCGTGTTTTAAAAAATGGCGAGATTATTTCGCTGGATATTGGTGTTCTTAAAAATAATTATTATGGTGATGCAGCACTAACTGTTCCTGTTGGCGAAGTTTCTGAAGAAAAAGTTAGACTTCTTGAAGTAACTGAAAAATCACTTCATCTTGGAATTCAGCAGGCAATTAGTGGTAACAGAGTTCATGATATCTCCAATGCAGTTCAAAATTATGTTGAAGCAAATGGATTTTCAGTTGTTAGAGATCTTTGCGGACATGGAGTTGGAAAATATTTGCACGAGGCACCATCAATTCCAAACTTTGGAAAAAAAGGTACCGGACCGAAGTTAAAGAATGGAATGACATTAGCAATTGAACCGATGGTAAATGCTGGGAAATATGATGTAATAACAGCTAACGATCACTGGACAATATTAACAGCAGACGGTTCAGCATCAGCACATTTTGAACACACGATTTTAGTTAATGATAATACACCGGAAATACTAACAGTTTGTTAAATGGCTAAACAAGGACCAATAAAAATAGATGGCATTATTACTGAAACTTTACCGAATGCAACATTTAAAGTAAAGCTTGATAATGGACATGAAATTTTTGCTCATATTTCCGGTAAGATGAGAATGCATTTTATAAAAATATTAGTAGGAGATAAAGTTTCTATAGAACTGTCTCCCTACGATCTGACTAAGGGCAGAATTACTTACAGGTATAAATAGGAAAAATAAAAATGAAAGTAAGATCATCTGTTAAAAAAATTTGCGATAAATGCAAAGTAATTAAACGTAAGGGTGTTGTAAGAGTAATTTGCAAAAACCCAAAACACAAACAACGTCAAGGTTAAAACAAAGGAGTATATAATTGGCTCGTATAGCTGGAGTTGATTTACCAAAAACTAAAAAAGTGTTATTCGGTTTACAGTACATCTATGGTATAGGTGAACATACTGCCGCAACCATTTTAGAAAAAGCTAAGATTAGTCCTGATAAAAAAGTTGCTGATCTTAATGACGAAGAAATTGCTGAAATCAGATCTATTATTACTGCTGAGTATAAAGTTGAAGGCGCACTACGCTCCGAAGTTCAGCAGAATATAAAAAGATTAATGGATATTGGTTCTTATCGTGGTATAAGACACAGAAGAGGTTTACCTGTTAGAGGACAAAGAACAAGAACTAATTCCAGAACCAGAAAAGGCAAAAGAAGAACAGTTGCTGGCAAGAAAAAAGCACCTACTAAGAAATAATATTAGATAATACGGAGATTTAAGAATTGGCTAAAACCGCAAAAAAAGTAAAGAAGAGAACTCACGTTGATTCCAACGGTGTTGCTCATATAAAAGCAACATTTAATAACGTGATTGTTACAATTACAGATATTTATGGAAACACAGTTTCCTGGTCATCCGCTGGTAAAAATGGATTTAAAGGTTCTAGAAAAAACACACCTTTTGCTGCACAAGTTTCTGCAGAAGCAGCGGGCAAAGAAGCATATGATCTTGGTATGAGAAAACTGGACGTTTTTGTTAAAGGTCCTGGTTCCGGAAGAGAAGCCGCAATAAGAGCTTTACACACTGCCGGCTTAACAATATCTTCAATAAAAGATGTTACACCAATTCCACACAATGGTTGCAGACCACCTAAGAAAAGAAGAGTTTAATTTATGGAGATTCACTAAATGGCAAGATACACTGATTCAGTTTGTAAATTATGTAGAAGAGAAAAACAAAAGCTTTTTCTTAAAGGACAGAAATGCTTTACGGAAAAATGCCCGATTGAAGTTAGAAACTATCCTCCCGGACAACACGGTTTATCAAGAAGATCAAAAGTTTCTGAATACGGCGTCCAATTAAGAGAAAAGCAAAAAATTAAAAGATCATATGGTTTACTAGAAACTCAATTTAGAAATTATTTTGAAAAAGCCGATAAGCAAAAAGGCAGAACCGGCGAAAACTTAATAAAATTATTGGAAAGACGTTTAGATAATGTTGTCTTTAGACTTGGATTTGCTTCTTCCAGAAAACAAGCAAGACAATTGATACGGCATCGTCACATTATCGTTAATAATAATCTTGTTGATATCCCAGCATATTTATTAAAAGCAGGTGATATCATTCAGATTAAAGAAAAAAGTAAAAAGTTAGATGCAATACATAATTCACTTAAAAGAGTAAAAGATAATACTTACGGCTGGCTTACAGTTGATAAAGCAACTCTTTCCGGTACATTTGTTCAGGTGCCCGAAAGAGCTGATGTACCTTTGAATGCTAACGAACAATTGGTCGTTGAACTTTACTCAAAATAAAATTTTTAATTAGAATAAGAAATAGAGGATAATAATGAGCGTATCATCTTTAAGGATGCCAGAATCAGTGGTTCTTGATGAAGCCAATTATACAAATTCATTTGGCAGATTTACACTTCAACCTTTGGAAAGAGGTTATGGTGTTACATTAGGAAATTCACTTCGCAGAGTATTACTATCTTCATTGCAAGGTGCGGCAATTACATCTGTTAAAATTAGCAGCGTGCTGCATGAATTCACCACAATTGAAGGAGTGGTTGAAGATGTTTCCGAAATCATTCTTAATCTTAAACAGGTTAGGATGAAGCTGTTATCTAAAAAACCAAATAAAATTGATTTATCATTTTCTGGTGCAGGTGTTTGGACTGCAGGTGATATTCAAAAGGCAAGCAATGAGATTGAAATTTTAAATCCTGATCTTCATATCGCAACCTTAAATAAAAATGCTAAATTTGATGTTGAATTAAGAGTTGGAAAAGGCGTAGGATATGTTCCGGCAAATGAAAATATAGTGCCTGATCAAACCATTGGAGTAATTCCAATTGATTCCATTTTTACACCAATAAAGACTGTAAAATATGATATTGAAAATGTTAGAATCGGTGATAAAAATGATTTTGAAAAGTTAACGTTAGAGATTACTACTGATGGTTCTATTACACCTGATGATGCATTAACTCAGGCAGCAAAAATTTTAAGAGAGCATATTCAATTGTTCATTAATTTTGATATAGATCAGGAAGAAGAACATAATGTTAGTCAAAAGGATAGTGAAATAGAAAGAATTAGAAAAATTCTATTAACTTCAGTTGATGATCTTGAACTTAGTGTAAGATCGCACAACTGTTTGAAAGCCGCTAACATTAAAAATTTAGCTGAGTTAGTAAGAAGAGATGAGCAGGAGATGCTCAAGTTTAGAAATTTTGGAAGAAAGTCCCTTGCTGAGCTTTCAGAAATCGTTGAAGCTCTTGGGCTGGATTTTGGAATGGATGTAGATAAATATCTTAAAGAAGAAACAGAATCACACTAATCGAGATAGGTTTTTGAATGAGACACAAAGTAAAAGGAAGAAAACTAGGTAGAACTGCAAGTCATCGTGGTGCTTTGCTAAATGCATTAGCAACTTCTTTATTAAAACATAAAAGAATCAGAACAACTGAAGCTAAAGCTAAAGAAGCTAGAACTTTTGTTGAAAAGCTTATCACAAAAGCTAAAACGAATGATTTACATGTAAAGCGCCAGGTTATGGCTTTGATTAATGATAAAGAAGTTGTTAAAGAACTCTTTAGCGAAATCATTCCGAAGATTGGTGAAAGACCCGGTGGTTATACACGCGTTGTAAAACTTGGCAGCCGTTCCGGGGATGCTGCTCCAATGGCAATTCTTGAGCTGGTTGATTACAATGATATAGCAAACAAAAAAGCTGAAGAACGTAAAGAGAAAAAAGATCTTAAAGCAAAGACTAAAGCTGAACAGAAAAACAGCGAAGTTGTCGAAGAAGCTAAAGTCGTTGAAGAAAAAACCGAAAAGAATAGTAAATAAAATTTAATAACTTATTATTGTTGAAGAGTAATCGGTTTACCGGTTACTCTTTTTTATTATGTTCGATACTCAAAAATTTATAGCATCAGCTTTTAGTATTTCAGAATTACCAAAGCAAAAATTCCCGGAAGTAGTGCTCTGTGGAAGATCAAACGTTGGTAAGTCATCATTTATTAATTCTTTGTTCAACAGAAAAGATCTGGCAAAAACCAGTTCATCTCCGGGTAAAACCAGATCTATTAATTATTATATTATTGACAATAATTTTTACATGGTTGATTTACCCGGATACGGTTATGCAAAAGCAAGTATGTCTGAACGAAAGAAATGGGGAAAGCTGATAAATGATTTTTTTTCAGTTTCTTCAAATATCAAACTTGCAATTCATCTTTTGGATAGCCGTCATAATCCATCTGAACTTGATTTAAAGCTAAATAAGATGCTTAAAGATTTATCGCTCCCATATATAGTTTTACTAAATAAAGCTGATAAATTAAATCAATCAGAATTTTCAAAGAGTGTTAAGAGCTTAAAAAATATTTTTCCTGAGCTTCAGCTTAATGAAAATCTGTTCTTCTTTTCCTCTATAAGCGGAAGAGGGAATAAAGATGTAAAAAAAATATTATCGTCATTATTTTATTAAAAAGATTTTATAATTATTCCTTAAAGTTTGTTATTATTTAAATGTAAATTTAAAATAGTTTTAAATCTTAATTGTAGTAAGAACTTTTTATATGGATAAAAGACAAAAAAAGAGAGTTTTAATCTTTTTAATAGTACCGGTTCTTGCTGCTATACTCTTCCTTACAGATGATTTATTAATTCGTGTTATTACAATTGCACTTATCGTTATATATGTTGCATTCATTATTTTTCTCAGGGATTCGGTTAGGTTCGACGGAAGGTATTCGATAAGCGATAGAGAAGAGATTGATGAAGATGCTTTAACATCTGCACCGGCAGATCACGATGAATCATTTAAGATAATTTCCAAGACCTCTAAAGTAGAAGTAATAACCGCTGATAATTATACTCCCGATTTATTAAAAGCACCTAAAACTACCTTAATACCGCCCGATCTTAAAGAGCGTTTTGAAGAAATTGCGAACGAATCTTTGCCATCTGAAATCGGGCACGATGGTCAGTTCGGTTTTGCACTTGAAAAAATGTTAACTGTAATTAAAGATGCGTACTCAGCTCACACCGCAATTTTTTTCTGGTACAATAAGAAAAAGGAAAAGTTAACGATAGAAAAATTTATATCTTCTTCTTCCAATGAAATTGCAAAACGAAAATTTGATATTGAAGATGACATACTGAGTAAGATAGTACAACGAAGCGAACCCGAATTGTTAAGTGATATTCCGCCCGCCGCTGAATCAGATGTAATAAGGTATTATGAAAGACCACAGGGAATAAGAAGTTTTGTTGGCGTACCTCTTTTTTATGAAGGTTCATTAATCGCAATTCTGGCCATTGATTCTAAAGTTGGCGACCAGTTTGGAATAGAGACAATTTACTCGCTGGGTAGATTTGTTCGCGTTATAACTATGATAATCCAAATTTTTGAAGAGAAACATTCAGATTCAATTTCACAGCAAAGATTAAAAGGACTGTTAAATCTGATTGGACCCGAAACAAACTTTGATACTGAAGAAGGCGTTCTGGATTCAATGCAAAATGCACTTGGTGATTTAATCGATTGGGATACATTCGTGTTCGTTTATTATAAACCGGTTGAGCAAAAATTTGAAGCGGTTAAAGTTATAAATAAAACTTCGCTAAAATACATCGGGCAAGGGCTGCAAATTGATTTAGCGGGTACACTTGTTGGCAAAGCAATCCTCTCAAGCATACCTGTAAAAATTGATGACACATCAGCAGATAATTATAAAAGATATTCTAAATCCGAAGATCTTACATTTGATGGTTCATTTCTTGCCATCCCACTTATTTACAGCAACCAAAATTTTGGAGTGCTTTGCTTTGAAAGTTTAAAGAAAAACATTTACACAAATGCTGATGTGAAGTTTCTAAAAAATTCGGTTAATATTATTTCTTATATAATCTATTCATTGTCATCAAAAACTTTGCTTAAAAGTCTCATTGCTTTAGATCTTGAAACACGTGCTTTAAACTCTGAATCATTTAAAGAAAGATTGAGCGCCGATTTGTATAAAGCACAATCTGTAAATTTACCAGGCGCACTCGCCTTAATTAAAATTGATGATTTTCTTGAGCAAGAATCCTTGTTTGATGGTGACCCTCTTCCGAAGGTTTTAAAAGTTGTTGCAGAAACCATCGCGAAGGAGATGACACCGCTGAATATTTTCGGAAGGATTGATGAAAAACTTTTTGCCGTGTACTTTTTTAACACCGATTCGAAAAATGTTTTTGTATGGGCAGAAAAACTAAGGGTTAAAATTGCCAGAAAACCAATTACAATTGTTGCCAAACAAAACACATACACTGTTTCAATCGGCATTGCTTCAACTTTGGGTAAACTTGATTGCGATGAAGTTTTTCATAATGCAGAGCTAGCACTTCAGAAAGCACTGGAAAAAGGCGGTAACGCTGTTAGAAATATAAACTAATCTATTTACTTCATCTATCTTTTAATATGAATAACTTTTTTCTTATCGTTCTTGATGGCGTTGGCATTGGTGAATTGCCCGATGCTTCTTTATATGGAGACCAGGGTAGTAATACGCTAAAAAATATGGCAGAAAAAATTGGTGGATTAAAATTACCAAATCTTCAAAAACTTGGATTAGGTAATATTGATAACATTCCTGGCGTTGATCCAACTGATGAACCACTTGCTTCTTTCGGTAAGATGGCAGAAAAATCTAAAGGAAAAGATAGCACTACCGGACATTGGGAATTAAGCGGGCTTTATGTTGATAAAGATTTTGATTATTTCCCCGATGGTTTTCCAAAAGAGATTACAGATAGATTTTTAGAAGTTACCGGCTGCAAGGGATTTCTTGGCAATAAGGCAGCAAGCGGAACGGAAATTATTAAAGAATTAGGAGATGAACATTTAAAAACCGGATATCCGATTATTTATACTTCGGCCGATTCTGTATTCCAAATTGCAGCACATCAGGATGTAATCCCTCTGGAAAAACTTTATGAGATTTGTGATTTAACAAGACATAAAGTATTGCAAGAACCATTGAATGTTGGAAGAGTAATTGCGCGTCCGTTTATTGGATCAAGTGGAAATTATGAACGAACTGTTTATAGAAAAGATTTTTCTCTGGATCCGCCATCAGATACAGTTTTAGATATTCTTCTTAAAAATAAAATTCAAACAATTGCTATCGGAAAAATAAATGATCTCTTTAATTACAAAGGAATCATGATTCAGGAAAAATCCAAATCTAATAAAGAAGGAATGGAAATAATTCTAAGATGTGCAACTGATACAAATGATAGTTTTATTTTTACAAACCTGGTTGATTTTGATGTTTATTTTGGGCATCGGAATGATGCTTACGGATTTGCAAATGCATTAAAGCAGTTTGATGATTTTCTGCCTTCACTATTAAATGTGCTGGATGATTCTGATAGATTAATATTAACCGCTGATCATGGGAATGACCCTACAACTCCAAGTACCGATCACAGCAGAGAATATGTGCCGCTTTTATATTTTGGCAAAAATAAAGTATCAAAAAATTTAGGCACCAGAAAAACATTTTCGGATGTTGGTAAAACTGTTGCGGATTATTTTAATGTAGCCAATAATTTACAAGGGATTAGTTTTTTGAATGCGTAATCCGATTAACAAAAAATTATCCAGAGCAAAAATAAAAATCTCTGGCTCATCTAATAATCCAGCTATTGAATTGTTAGTTAAATTTAATTTAGACACTGAAGTTTTTAATAACATCAAAGCAATGCAGCAATTACCTGATGATGTTGTGATTAAATTTTTGCAGGCAGAATTTTCACTTTCTGAAACTGATTATAAAAAGCGGATATCAATTGAACATAAATAAAATTAAAAAATTTTTAATTGAAACTGATATCCTTGTGGATTTCTTAACTCAGCAAGGGACCAAACATTCCTCAGCTTTAGTAAATATTATGCAAAAGGGAATTTGTTTTACTTCTGTCATCAATGCTTCTGAGATGTACTTTATTGCCAAATCCGATTTTGAAAAGGAAAAACTAAATAATCTTTTTTACGCCATAAATGTTTTAGGAATTCATTCCCGATATAGTTTACTCGTACCAAAAGTATCAGCGAACTTCAAAAATTACAGAGATGCGTTATTTTATATTTTAGCTGAACAGAACAGACTTACTATTGTTACACAAAATCCTGAAAAGTATCTTGGGTTAAAAGCCGAATCATTGCATCCTTCTCAAATTTTTTAATCTTTTAGAAACTTAAAAATTTCACTATAATTTTATTAGCTCTTTATTTTAAAATTTTTCGTCTCTATTTTTTCAATAGAGCTAATACAAATGATAATACTTTTAAAGAATAATCGCACAACCGCGAGGTTTAAGTGAGAATTCAAAAACAATTTACAAACAGAGAAAGTCAGTCTTTAGATAGATATCTTCAGGATATCAGCAAAGTAGAACTTCTAACTCCTGAGCAGGAAATTGAGCTTGCAATCAGAATAAAAAAGGGTGATCAGAAGGCAATGGAAATTCTTACTAAAGCTAATTTAAGATTTGTTGTCAGTGTGGCTAAGCAATATCAAAATCAGGGATTGTCCCTCGGAGATTTAATTAATGAAGGTAATGTTGGATTGATAAAAGCTGCAAAAAGATTTGATGAAACAAGAGGATTCAAATTTATTTCGTATGCAGTTTGGTGGATTCGGCAGTCGATTCTGCAAGCACTTGCCGAGCAGTCGCGTATAGTTAGATTACCATTAAATCGTATCGGCGCTTTAAGTAGAATTGGAAAAGCTTATAGTAATTTGAAACAGGAATTTGAGCGCGAGCCCAGTCCCGAAGAACTTGCTAATGAGCTTGAAATGGATATTGAAGAAATTTCGGATACGATGAGGTTGTCAGGTAAACAAGTTTCTATGGATGCTCCTTTCACCAACGGCGAAGAAAATAGTTTACTTGATATTATTGAAAATGATCAACAGCCGGCACCGGATAATCAGCTGATAAATGAATCATTAAAGGTTGAAATTAGAAATGCATTATCTAGCTTGCCTGAACGGGAAGCAGAGGTTTTAAGACTTTACTTTGGTTTAGATGTTGATTTTGCAATGACACTTGAAGAAATTGGAGAAAAATTTAATCTTACAAGAGAAAGAGTAAGACAAATTAAAGAAAAAGCAATCAGAAGATTGAGACATACGTCTAAAAGTAAAAATTTAAAATCATATTTAGGGTAATGGATGAAAATTAAAAAAAGGTTACTACTTTTAATTTCA
Source organism: Ignavibacteriaceae bacterium (assembly GCA_036796535.1). GTDB lineage: Bacteria > Bacteroidota > Ignavibacteria > Ignavibacteriales > Ignavibacteriaceae > IGN3. The sequence goes on along the minus strand of DAIRCT010000006.1, from coordinate 26,003 downwards.
ATAATTTTTACTGCCTCATTTATCAACGCCTGTTCATCATCATCAGGTACAATTCGTTATGGCAATCAAACGAACGAAAAAAAATTACCAGAAAAAACTTTCGTTAGAAATTCCTCGGATAAGAAAAATGCTTTGTTAGATACCCTTGCAATTGATGATGAAGATGTACCTGAATATCAGGACCCCAGTGATTTACCTGATGATGAAAAACCTTTAGATTTAACCGAGATCATGAAAAAACTGGATGAAAAATCAGCCGGTTCTGATTTAGAATCATCGGCTTCATCTAAAAGAGATCTTGTGTTGATGGAAATAATTAAATATATAAATACGCCATATAAATACGGCGGTAATTCTTTTGATGGTATTGATTGCAGTGCTTTTACACAAAGCGTTTTTAAGAATACAAATCTGTGTGAATTAAATCGTTCTGCAAAAGAACAATACCAGCAAGGTACAGTAATAAATGACCGCAAGGATTTAAAGTTTGGTGATTTGGTTTTTTTTAATACACGTAAACGAGTAAAACCGGGGCACGTTGGTATTTATATCGGAGATAATCTGTTTGCGCATGCTTCAACTAAATTGGGCGTTACAATTTCTTCATTGGATTATGAATATTATTCAAAGAGATATATGGGTGCACGCAGGATGGATAATTCAGAAGTTCTAAAATAATATTAGAGACTTCTGAAAAATAGATCTCTTACTATCTGTCATTCTCGCTGCCATAGGCATTCCTACGGAAGAAAGCGGGAATCTGCTTAATAATCAATAGATTCCTGCCTGCCGGCAAGGCAGGTTTGCACAGGAACGGCACATTGAATTTTTGAGAAGTCTCTATACAATAAAAAAGCTGTTCAGGTTAGAACAGCTTTGTGAATCTTTCAATTAAATAAAGTTTAACTGCATCCTGTAGTTGCACCGCAAGTCATACATTTCAAACACGTTCCATTTCTTACCATAGTAATACTTTGACATTCAGGACAGATATCTCCGGTATAACCGTTTTCAATAGCTTGTTTCACCTTAGTTGTCATTGTGTTAACAGTTCCTGAAGTAATAGTCTTTTCTTTAGTAGCTGTTGTGTTTGATGTAAGAGAATAATTATAAGAATCGAGGTTATCTTTATCTAATTCTACAAGTCTTTCGCTTATTACCTCTTCACTAACAAATTCAGGATCAGCTAATTTTTTTACAATTCCACGCGAAGCTTTTGATTTTATCTCATCAGAATCAACGTGTGCAAGATCGTTTCTTCCCAGATAAGTAACTGCAAGTTCTCTGAAAATATAATCAATTACAGAAGTTGCCATTTTAATTTTATCATTGCCGGTTACTATTCCACTCGGGTCAAATCTTGTAAATACAAAAGCATCTACAAATTCTTCAAGCGGCACACCGTGTTGTAAACCAAGTGAAATGGATATTGCAAAGCAGTTCAACAAACTTCTAAATGAAGCACCCTCGCGGTGCATATCAATAAATATTTCACCAATCTGACCGTTATCATATTCTCCTGTACGGATGTAAACAGATTGGCCATTTATTTTTGCTTTTTGTGTATAGCCGGATCTTCTGTCTGGTAATCTTCTTCGTTTTGCAATGTATCTGTGAATAATTTTTTCTGCAACTTTAACAATATCATTCTTCTCTTTTTCCTCCATCAGTGATTCAATATCTTCATCGCTGATTGAGTTAAGTGGTTGTGATAATTTTGAACCATCTCTGTAAAGTGCATTTGCTTTAACACCAAGTTTCCACGATTGCATGTAAGCATCTTTAATATCCTCAATTCCTGCAGAACCCGGTAAATTAATTGTTTTGGAAATAGCACCTGAAATAAATGGTTGAGCAGATGCCATCATTTTAATGTGCGCCATCGGACGGATAAATCTTGTACCTTTCTTACCACATTTATTTGCGCAATCAAAAACAGGGTAGTGATCATGTTTTAAGAATGGCGCGCCCTCAATTGTCATCGTACCGCAGATATAATCATTGGCAGAGGAAATTTCCATTTTAGAAAATCCCAGTTTAGCAAGAAGATCAAAATCAAATGAATTAATTTCATCTTCACTGAAGCCAAGTGTTTTGGTTAGAAACTCTGTCCCTATTGTAAATTTGTTGAAAGCAAAAGTTATATCAAATACCGAAGGAAGGGCTTTCTCTATCTTTGCAATTATTTCATCTGTAAAACCCTTAGCTTTTAAAGCTTGTGGATTAATGTAAGGGCATCCTTCTAATGAGCCGGAACCCTTAGCATATCTTACAATTTCGTTTATCTGATCTTTATTGTATCCAAGTTTTTCTAATGCTGGCGGGATAGATTGATTAATAATTTTAAAGTATCCGCCGCCTGCAAGCTTTTTAAATTTAACTAAAGCAAAATCAGGTTCTACGCCGGTTGTATCGCAATCCATAACAAGACCAATTGTACCTGTTGGTGCAATAACAGTAACCTGAGCGTTTCTAAATCCGTAAAGCTCGCCCATCTCAACTGCTTTATCAGAATCTTCTCTTGCGGCTTTTAACAAATCAGAAGGGCAATGCTGAGGATTAATTCCCATTGGGTAAATTGATAATCCTTCATACTCTTCGTTGGGTACGTTATATGCTGCTCTTCTATGATTTCTAAGAACTCTTAACATGTTTTCTTTATTTTCTTCATATCTCGGAAACGGACCCGCTTGTTTTGCCAGTTCCGCAGATGTTGCATAAGAAGTCATATGCATTATTGAAGTGATTGCACCGCAAATTGCAAAACCTTCTTTGCTATCGTAAGGAATTCCTTGAAGCATTAATAAAGTACCAAGATTTGCGTAACCTAATCCAAGTGTTCTGTATTCATAACTAAGCTGCGCAATTTCTTTACTCGGGAATTGAGCCATTAGAACACTCGTTTCAAGCACGATAGTCCAGAGGCGTGCAGCATGTCTGTAAGCTTCGATGTTAAATTTATGATTATCAACATCATAAAACTTTACAAGGTTTAGTGAAGCAAGATTACAAGCAGTGTCATCAAGGAACATATATTCACTGCAGGGATTTGATGCTTTGATTTCACCGCCGGCAGGGCAAGTGTGCCATTCATTAATAGTGGTATGATATTGAATTCCAGGATCAGCACAAGACCAGGCGGAGTAAGCAATCTGTTCCCATAAATCTCTTGCTTTTAGAGTCCTGCATGGTTTTGGAGCTCTCTTTTCTTTTTTAGCTTTTCTCTTTTCAATTCTCCAGTAAAGATTCCAATTGCCATCATTTAGAACGGCATTCATAAAATCATTTGTAACCCTAACGGAGTTATTAGAATTTTGTCCTGAAACAGTTGCATAAGCATCTGAATTCCAATCCGTATCATAAGAAGGAAATTCTATTGACTTAAATCCCAATTTTGCTAAATGAATGACTCTTTCAATATAATTATTTGGTATCTGTGCTTTTCTTGCTTCAAGCACTGCATGATTTAATTTTCTATTTAGCTTTTTATTAAATCTATCATTTTCAGGATGTTCATCATAACAAGCTTTCATAATATTGTTAAGATGCAGATTACACAATTTAGAACCCGCAACAAGTGCTGCAACTTTTTGTTCTTCTACAACTTTCCAATTTATGTACTCTTCAATATCAGGATGATCAAGATCTAATGTTACCATCTTTGCTGCGCGTCTTGTTGTTCCGCCTGATTTAATTGCGCCTGCAGATCTATCACCGATTTTTAGGAATGACATCAATCCAGAAGATCTTCCGCCGCCGCTCAATGGTTCCTTAGATCCTCTAAGTTCTGAAAAATTTGATCCGGTACCAGAACCATATTTAAATAACCGTGCTTCTCGAACCCAAAGGTCCATTATTCCACCTTCGTTAACAAGATCATCACTAACAGATTGAATGAAGCAGGCGTGTGGTTGAGGATGCGTATAAGCATCAGTAGATTGGGTTAGCTCTCCTGTCTGATAATCAACATAAAAATGCCCCTGTGAAGGCCCGGTGATTCCATAAGCCCAATTCAAACCTGTGTTAAACCATTGTGGGCTATTTGGTGCCGCCATTTGATTTGCAAACATATACATCAATTCATCATAAAAAGCTTTGGCATCTTCTTCAGAATCAAAATATTCAGCTTTCCATCCCCAATAAGTCCAGGTTCCTGCTAATCTGTGAAATACTTGTCTTGAATCAGTTTCAGAAGTTAATCTATCGTTTTCAGGAAGTTCTTGTAATCTTTCAGTATCAGCAACTGAAGGTTGAAGCCATTTGGGAACACCTTTCTCGTTTGATTTTTTAAGCAGCTTTGGTATGCCAGCTTTTCTAAAATATTTTTGGGCAATAATATCGGTTGCAACTTGCGACCATTGTTTTGGTACTGTTACATCCTCCATCCTAAATACAATAGAACCATCAGGATTTTTTATTTCAGAAGTTCTTTTTACAAATTCAAATGATGATAGGGGATCCTTGCCCTGTTCCGTAAATAGTCTGTTTATCCGCATCCAACTCTCCAGAGGATAGATTAATTAAAAAATCAATAATTAAATTTTAGGTTTGTAGTGATCTAAGTAAAATGAGCTGGTGAGATGAAAAAACAAAGTAAAAATCTTTTTAACATTATTCATCATCATTGCTCGGCTGAAACTATTAAAAAATAACTTAAAAAAAAAATTGTTAGTACAATAAAAAAATTTTTTTTTGATCACTTAATTTGCAAATCGAAAATGAAAATATTTTTATAAAAAAACAAATAAAAATTTATCAATCTTACTCTTGACAATAAATTAATTTTAGCATCATTCAGAAATTAAGGATTCCCTATCATTGATTGCTACCGTTCAAGAAAAATTATATTATAATCTAGAATATTCATTTGTATCTTTGAACGTAAATAGTTAAAAATTTATGAAAGATTTACATTGAACAGTGAAAAGATAATCGAAATAAATTCCTTAACAAAAGATTTTAAAGATTTAAGGGCAGTAAATAATTTAAATCTTAATGTTTTTAAAGGTGATGTTTTTGGTTTCTTAGGTCCAAATGGCGCCGGAAAAAGTACAACAATCCGGATGCTTCTTTCTCTGATTAAACCAACTAACGGTAGTATAAATATTTTTAATCAGCCCCTTGAAAAAAATCGTATTGAAATACTTAAAAGAGTTGGGGCTATAGTCGAAAAGCCTGATTTTTATGGTTATCTATCAGCTTATAAAAATTTAGAAATTCTTGGAAAAATTTCCGGGAAAGAAATTTCCAGAAATAAAATAATGGAAGTTCTTGAACTTGTTGGACTGAATAAAAGATTCAAAAGTAAAGTTAAAACATTTTCGCATGGCATGAAGCAGCGTTTAGGTCTTGCGCAGGCATTATTACACGATCCGGATTTAATTATTCTTGATGAACCAACAACTGGTTTGGATCCCCAGGGTATGAAAGAAATCAGAGAGCTGATTATTTATTTAAGCAAGGAAAAAGGGAAAACAGTTTTTTTGTCTACTCATATACTCTCTGAGATTGAATTAGTTGCAAACAGAATGATTATCATAAATAAAGGAACCACAAAAGTTGAAGGTAATGTTAAAGATTTACTTGATTCGAAAAAAAGCAAGGTAACTGTTGAGATTGATAACATTGATCTCACAAAAAATCTTATCTCGACATCTGCGTGGAGGAATAAATTTGATTCACAGTCCGGAAATCGATTTTTCTTTTTATTGCAGAACGAAGAAATTTCAGAGTTAATAAAATATTTAATTGATAACGGAGTTAAAGTTAGTGCAGTCATTCCAACCAGATCTCTTGAAGATTATTTTCTTAAAATTACTGAGGAGGCGGCCTGATGATTTCCTTGGTAAATATCGAACTTTATAAAATCTTTAAGAAATGGCGAACCTATATTGGATTTATTGCCATCGGAATACTTGTGCCAATAATTCATATTGCAATGCTGTTTGAGGGGAAAAATACGATTGATTTTATGACACAAAATATTCAACAGTCATTTGTGTTTGTTGGTAATCTTTTAAATGGCTACTTCTTATCATACATAATTTTAACAAGTTTGGCGGTTCACATTCCATTTTTAATTGCCTTAGTTGCCGGTGATTTGCTAGCGGGCGAAGCTACTGCCGGTACTTATCGTTTATTATTAACCAGACCAATATCCCGAACACAAATTGTGACTGCGAAATTTCTTGCAGCTGTAATTTATACAAATCTATTAATTTTATGGCTGGCGTTTATGAGTCTGGTTGTTGGGATAATAATATTTGGCACAGGTGAGTTGCTTGTGATTAGCAGCCAAACGATAATAATTTTTGAGAAGTCTGATATCTTATGGCGATTTATATGCGCATACGCCTTTGCATCACTTGGCATGACTGTTATTGCAAGTTTGGCTTTTTTATTTTCATCACTTGTAGAAAATGCTATTGGACCGATTGTTAGCACTATGGCTGTTATAATTGTTTTTTTAATTATTAGTGCAATTCAAATAGATTTTTTTCAAACGATAAAACCTTATCTGTTTACAAATTACATTTTATCCTGGAGACTGCTTTTTAATAATCCGGTAAACGTTAATGAAATTTTAAAAGCTGTTTTGATTTTGATGGCACACATCGTCGTTTTTTATTCGCTCACTTTGTATTTGTTTAAACGTAAAGATATTCTTACTTAATCGAGGTTAGGATGAAATTTATATTGATATATATACTTTTAATAGTTACTTCAATTATTGCGCAATCAAAAAATCCAAATGAAATCATTAATGAAGTGATCTCAAATTTTAGTAAAGTTAAAGATTATCAGGTTGATGTAAATATTAAAGTTGATATTGAATTTTTAAAAGTACCTGACTCAAAGGCAAAAATTTATTTTAAACAACCGGATAAGATTCATCTGGAATCCGAGGGATTTGCATTGCTTCCTAAAGACGGATTAGATTTTTCTCCGTCATCGCTGGTAAAGAAAAATTATACAGCGATATATGAACAGGATGTTATGCTGGATGGAATAAATACATCAATTGTAAAAGTTATTCCAATCGGTGATCAGGGCAATGTTATTCTATCAACTCTGTGGATTGATCAGTCAAAGAGAATTATTAGAAAAGTTGAATCAACTACAAAAACAAATGGTACTTTTTCAATAAACTTTTTTTATGATGATAATTTAAAATACCCTCTGCCTTCAAAAATAATTTTTTCCTTTAATATTGATCAAATGAATATTCCTAATGCTTTTGGTGATGAACCTAATGCCGATCAACCTAAAAAGAAAAAAGGGAGATTTAATTCAACAACTAAGGGGCAGGTGATTGTTACTTATTCAAATTATAAGGTGAATAAAGGAATTCCCGATTCAATTTTTGATGTTAAGGATGTAAAAAAATAGAGGTAAGAATTTGAAATGTAAATTAAACTTTAAGAAAATCATTTAAGCGTAATCTCGATTATCTGATTTTCGTTTGTGAATTTAAATTTTGCACTATCCCATGAAGGTGGACCAAACATCGCACGAGCGTTATTTGAAAAGCCATATTCCTCCTTTGGAATCCCAAGAAAATTAGTATCCAGATCATCATTACCGTTTTCATCATGAAAAGCTTTTACAGCGTATTCGCCAAAGGGCAAATCAGAAAATTCGATAACAACAGATTTATCTTCTACCTTAATATTTTTTCCGATAAACGGCTTATCATCAATTTTATAATTATCCGCAGAATTACACAGGGCAATTTTAACGAAGCCGTCATTGTTTTTTACTCCATCAAACTTTACAATTAATTTACCTCTTTGTTTATCGCTCATCGAAGAGTAAGAATTAGTTACTGCAATTGAAATTAATAGCAATATTAATATCAATAAATTTTTCATGTTTATGCTTTTTATTGTTCGAACTTTTTAAAGATTACAGATGTATTATGTCCACCAAAACCAAACGCATTACTAATTGCATAATTAACTTTTCTATCCTGTGGTTTATTAAATGTATAATTTAAGTCGCACTCAGGATCGGGATTGGCAAAGTTAATAGTAGGTGGTATTTTATCGTTAATAATTGCAAGTACTGTTGCGATTGCTTCTACCGCACCTGCTGCACCTAAAAGATGCCCGGTCATACTTTTTGTTGATGATAAATTCATCTTATATGCATAATCACCAAACACTTTTTTTATAGCTTTAGTTTCACCTATATCACCAAGCGGAGTTGAGGTTCCGTGCATATTAACATAATCAATATCTTCAGGTTTAAGTTCGGCTTGCTGTAATGCCATCTTCATTGAAAGAATTGCACCGGTGCCTTCAGGATGCGGAGCAGTAATATGATAAGCATCTGCAGATAAACCTGCACCGATAATTTCTGCATAAATTTTCGCATTTCTTTTTAATGCGTGTTCAAGTTCTTCAAGAACAAGAGTGCCACTTCCTTCGCCCATCACAAATCCATCTCGTGTTGCATCAAAAGGACGGCTTGCTGTTTCAGGGGAATCATTTCTTGTTGATAATGCACGGTTTGCATTAAACCCGCCGACACCCAATTCACTAATTGATGCCTCACTTCCGCCAGTAATCATCATATCAGCCATGCCGTATTTTATCATTAGATAGCTATCGATCATATTATTGTTACCAGTAGCGCAGGCAGAAACGGTACAATAGTTTGGACCACGGAAACCGTATTGCATTGAAATATGTCCTGCAGCAATATCCGGGATTAGCATGGGAATAAAAAATGGTGATATTCTGTCAGGTCCCTGTTCACGATTTATAACTGCCTGATCATAAAATGTTTGAATACCGCCTATGCCGCTTCCATAAATCACACCAATTCTTGATTTCTCATCTTCGGAAAGATTTTCAGGTTTGATGTTAGCATCTTCAACTGCTTGTTTAGTTGCAACAAGGGCATATTGTGCAAATGGATCCAAACGTCTTGCAGTTTTTCTATCAAGGTGATTTAAAACATCAAAACCTTTTAACTCGCACGCAAATTTTGTTTCAACCTTTGAAGTATCAAATTGTTTAATTAGAGCAGAACCACTTTTAGATTCCATCATGGAATTCCAAAAATCATTAACATTTAATCCGATAGGAGTTAAAGCTCCCATTCCGGTTATTACAACTCTTCTACTTTTATTAGACATTTATTTCCTTTCTTAAGATGGAAAAATCTTTTCTGAATAGTACAATTTTGAAGCGTAAAAATAATGAATTTTATGAAAAGCATTAAATAAGATGAACACTATGAACTGATTGATTTATCAACAATTATTCATCAAAACTTATCGGAAGTTAACCTGAAAAATTTCCATTCTTCCAATTCAACTGCTCCAATGCTTTTATAAAAATCAATTGCTGGCTTATTCCAATCTAAAACACACCACTCAACTCTGCCATAATTTCGTTCTTTGGCAATGCTGATAAGTTTTTGCAGCAAAGCTTTACCGATGCCTTTACCGCGAAATTCCGGTTTTACATAAAGATCTTCAAGATAAATGCCTGGTTTACCGAGAAAAGTAGAAAAGTTCTTAAAGAAAAGTGCCTGACCCGCTAACTCTCCGTCAAATTCTGCAATCAAGACTTCAACAAATTTATCTTTACCGAATAAAGCATTTCTAATATCATCTTCGCTGGTTTTAACTAGGTGAAGAAGCTTTTCATATTCTGCTAATTCTTTAATCAGCCCAATAATTTTTTGTGAATCACTTTCTTCAGCTTTACGAATTATTAATTTTTCTTGCATAAAATTTTATTTTGTTGGAAATGGAAGATTAGGTTTTAAAATATCTTTTATCTTGTAAAATGGAATTGCAACATTAATTTCACCCATTGCGTATGGAGCAATTTCATACGGATCAAACTGAAGAACAAGCGCACCGGGGATAATATAAAAATCCTGATCCGGTAGTATTACTAATTCGTCCTCAAATAATCCTGCCTCGACAAGAGAGCCAACCTGAAAAGTATCAAGTATTGCCTGTTCGCATTCGTAAGAAAGTAAATCGAATGAATCATTATTAATTATATCAGTAAGCTTTAAAGTTTTTCCATTACGCATATCGATGTTATAACCGGTGGAAAAGTAATTTCCGTGCGCACCACCTGTAAACTGATAATGATCTAATATAATGCTCAAAAAATTTACTGAGTTATATTGAACTTCAAATCCGGTTTCAAAGCTATAAGTATAATCATAACCATCTTCGCTAAATCCTGCGGTATCTGAAACTAATTCATCATACCATAAAATTGATTGGCTGAATTCATCTTTTAAATATGAGTTGACTTTTTCTTCAATAACTTTATTCTCAAGCCCTGTAATTTGTGGATAATCGATATTGATATAAGCCGAGCTATCCGGTAAGCTTTTTGAATAATGAACAGTTGTGATGCGAAGAGTATCACTTTTCTCTGCTTCAAAGTAAGATGTAATTTTTATATTTGCCGATAAATAAATCGAGGTAAATAAAAAAATAAATACAACTAAAATCTTTCTCATTTAGCTAAACCTTTCATTCAATTAAGGATTAGAATGCTTTAATTTTTTTTCATCCAGATATTTTTCTAAATATAAAACTGCTAATGCAAAAATATATCCAAACGCTGCACCAATTATAGCTCCGCCTATTACATCTGACGGATAGTGCAAACCAAGATAAACTCTGGAAATTGCAATCAGTGTTGCGGTAATAAATAAAACCCATTTAAGTTTAGGAAACAATTTGTAAAAAAACATTGCTGCCGCAAAATTATTTACTGCATGGTTTGAAGGAAAAGAATATGTTCCCGTGCAGCCAAGAGGAGTGAAAGCATCAGGTAAAACTTCGCAGGGTCTTGGGCGGGCAAAAAATTCTTTAAGCAATCTATATCCTGTTTGATCAGTAATTATTATAAGTAAAATTATACCAATAACGGCAATTTTTCCTTTTCTTCCTCCTTTAACCCAACTGATCGATAAAAGCACAACATAGGTGATATACCAGCTATTAACGTTTGTAATAACTGAAAAAAACTTATCAAGAAAACCGATAGAGAGGTTATGGTTGAAAAAATAAAAAATCGTTAGATCAATTGAGTAAAAAAAGTCTATCATATAAATGGCTTAGAAATTGTTAACTAAATTAAAAATCATAACGCAATTTATCATTAAAAATATGTAACTTTACTATCATTTTTGAGTAAAAATATGAATCACGGTACAACACTTATTGATTTCATATTAAACGATAATCATCCGATTAATTATGAGAGGTACATGCAAATTAAAGAAGAAACGGGAAAATATTTAGTAACTCCACTTAAAGTTATCGCTTTGATGGTTGCAATCTCGGGTATTTTCGCAATGATTTTTGAGGTTCGACATCATGCAGAGTTTTCTTTCCAGATCTATTTAGTAAGACTTTTAGCCACACTTGTTGCTTTCATTATTCTTGTTTTTCTTAACACCAAAAATGCAACAAAGCATTCAATCCTTCTTGTTCACGTATTACTTCTAACAATAATCAGCTCCTCAGCATTTATGATTTTGTTAATTCCAAGTTCTCTTATTGTAAATAGTCAAATTGTTGGATTGATGATTTTTACTTCTGCAATGTTTCTTAACTGGGAAATTAAAAATCAGATATTAGTTGCAATTTATTATAATATAGTTTTTGCAGTTGCAATATTATTTAACGATCAGAAGATTTATTTCTTACCGAATATGTTTGAATCTTTGATCTTTGTGTTATTCCTTAGCTTACTTTCAGTTCTTGGAAGTGCAATTAATTTCAGGATGAGATTACAGATTGCTGAAAATGCTTTTCGCACCGAATTATCAGAAAAAAAATACAGAGCCATTTTTGATAATTCAATTGATGGAATATATCAATCTACACACGAAGGAAAATTTCTTACTGTTAATAATGCATTGGTAAAGATGCTTGGATATGAATTACCTGAAGAATTGATGGAAACAAATATTAATCAATATTATAAAATACCGGAAGAAAGGGAGAAGTTACTTTCTGAAATAAAACGCAATGGTTCAATTGAAAATCATTTACTTCATCTTGTTGATAAAAATAAGAATGAGTTAACAGTAAAATTAAATGCCAGATTAATTACTGATGGAGATAAATCTAAATATTTTTATGAAGGAACAATGCGTGATGTTACCTCGGAACTTGAGGCACTTGAAAAAAGGAAACAGGCAGAGCTTGAGCTAAAATCCGAAAAAGAAAAATCTGATGCCCTTGCTAAAGAGGCATTAAAGTTAAGCTCGGCTAAGAGTAAATTTTTAGCCAATATGAGTCACGAAATCAGAACACCTATGAATGGAATTTTAGGATTTTTATCTCTCATTGAAGCTGATTCATATTCAAGCAAAGAAGAGCTTAATAACTTTGTAAAGAATGCAAAAGTATCAGCCGAATCACTCCTCGAAACCATAAACGCAGTTTTAGATTTATCTAAAATCGAAGCGGGTAAACTTGAACTTGAAAATCTAAACTTTAATCTTAAGAAAATTGTTGAGCAGGCGGTTTCGATTGTGTATCCAAAAGCTAAAGAAAAATCATTATCCATCGCCATCGAAACTCCGGATGCAAGTGAGCTTAATTTTGTTGGTGACCCAACCAAACTGCGTCAAATATTTCTTAATCTGCTAAGCAACGCTGTTAAGTTTACACAGCATGGTGAAATTAAAGTTGCAGTATCTCTGGAACAGATTGATAATGATCGTATCCGAATTCATAATTCTATTACAGATACTGGAATTGGAATTCCTGCTGATAAAATTAATAAACTGTTCAAACCATTTTCGCAGGTTGATGGAACGGAAGGAAAAAATTTTGGTGGAACTGGTTTGGGATTGGTCATCTGCAAAGAGTTTACAAATCTTATGGAAGGGGATATTTCTGTTAAAAGTAATCAGGGAGCAGGAAGCCAATTTAATTTTAGTGTTGTGTTAAAGAAACAACATATTTCTGCTGAACAGCTTAAAGAGCTCGCGGAAAATGAATTAAAATTTGAAAAAGATCTGGCTCAAAATGCTTCCATAGATTTAAAAGCAAATTATGAGAAAAGAAAAGAATATAAATTGCTTTTAGCCGAGGATAATTTAATAAATCAAAAAGTAGTAATTAGAATGTTAAACTCTGCCGGTTATCAGGTTGATGCTGTTATGAACGGGGAACAGGTGCTAAGAGTTTACAGTCAAAAAAATTATGATTTGATTTTAATGGATGTTCAAATGCCCGAAGTAGATGGTTATACGGCTACAAAAAAAATCAGGGAAATGGAGCCACATAAAAATTCAGTCCCTATTATTGCAATAACCGCACATGCATTAGTTGGCGATAGAGAAAAATGTATTGAAGCAGGAATGAACGAATATATTTCAAAACCGGTTATTGCTAAAGAAATTGTTTTACTAATTGATAGATTATTAAAAATTGATCAGGTTAATGTGAAAGCAGAAACAGAAGAGAAAAAGGAAAGTGGATTGTTTGATTTTGAAAGATTAAAACAAATCAGCTTAGGCGATCCTGTTTTTGAAAAAGATTTGCTGGGTGATTTTATTATTGATGCGGAATCGAAACTTAAATCAATTCAGGATTGTATTGCGGCCAGGGATGCATCAAAAATTATTAACTTAGCACATACTTTGAAAGGATCAAGTTACTCAGTAGGCGCTACTTCTGTTGGTGATGAAGCGCTTGGTATTGAACTTTCTGCAAAGAATAATGATATAGATAGCGTTGAGGAAAGATTATCTAAACTTTCTAAATCAATTAGAGACACGCGGGAAATAATTAAGAATAAGATTTAAACAATAATACTCACTCCAAAAATAAACTTAGTAGTTTATAGTGAACTAAGCGTCTTAGTAGTAAATAATTCTAAACTTTATTTAAAATCTGTATTCTAACCACTAAGACACTCAGGACACAAAGTCTCACTAAGGACTTTAAGTAAGCATCATTAGTTAAAACGCTATTTAAAATCCTTCAAAACTTTTCTTATAATACTTATTGCTAAATCAATTTCATCTTTGGTAATTACTAAAGGCGGAGCAAATCTTATAATATCACCGTGAGTTGGTTTTGCAAGCATTCCATTTTCTTTTAACTGAACACAAACATCCCACGCAGTTTTTCCGCTCTTTGCCGGTTTGATAACAATTGCATTTAACAAACCTTTTCCGCGCACTAAAGTTAGATGTTCAAACTCATCAACCATTTTTTGAACTTCTGATCTGAAATAATTTCCCAAAACAAAAGCGTTATCTGCTAATTTTTCTTCAATCAAAACTTTTAGCGATGCAATTGCAACTCGTGCAGCAAGAGGATTTCCGCCAAATGTGGAGCCGTGCTGTCCGGGTTTTATTGTTAACATAATTTCATCATTTGCAAGCACAGCAGACACAGGCATAGTTCCGCCTGATAAAGCTTTGCCAAGTATTAAAATATCCGGTTTAACATTTTCATAATCTGATGCAAGCATTTTGCCTGTTCTTGCCAAGCCGGTTTGCACTTCATCGCAGATAAGTAAAACATTTTTAGCTTTACAAAGCTCCTGTGCTTTTTTTAGATAGCCATCATCAGGAACAAATACACCTGCTTCACCTTGAATTGGTTCAACCATAAATGCAGCAACATTTGGATCTTGCAATGCTTTTTCTAAAGCAGCAATGTTGTTGTACGGAATCTTTTCAAATCCGGGTACATAAGGTCCAAATCCATCATAACACTCAGGATCAGTTGAAGCAGAAACAGCCATCATTGTTCTTCCGTGAAAGTTTTCATTAGCTACAATAATTTTTGCTTCATACTTTTTTATTCCTTTAACTTCATAAGCCCATTTGCGTGCAAGTTTAACTGCAGTTTCTCCGCCTTCAACGCCGGTGTTCATAGGCAGTACTTTATCGTAACCAAGAAGCTCAGTTATAAATTTTTCATATTCACCAAGCACATTATTATAAAATGCGCGGGAAGTAAGTGTAAGTATTTGTGCCTGTTCAACCATTGCTGCTGTAATTTTAGGATGGCAATGTCCCTGATTGACTGCAGAATAAGCGGAAAGAAAATCTAAATATTTTTTACCTTCGACATCCCAAACCCAGACGCCTTTGCCTTTGGCAATTACAACTTCCAGCGGATGATAATTATGAGCGCCGTATTTGTGCTCCAAATCCATATAATATTGTGAGTTCATAAACCTTCCATTTTTATTCATATTATTAAAAATTTACTATGAAAAATTAGACTTTATAAATCGGATTAACAATAAGGTTAATTAAAAATTCATTTGATTTTTTGTGCAATGAATAGATTATTTAACCTTGTTTATCGGATAAACCATAATTAATTTTTTATTGTAAATAATAACTATTAGTAAGATGAATTTTACAGTTGAAACATTTTCCTTTACACTAAATAGTAAGGGTAATTGTGATATAATTGATATCACAAACAAGGTTCAAGAAATTATAATTAAAAATAATTTTGTTGAAGGAAGTGCGCTCATTTTTGTCCCCGGTTCAACTGCGGGAATTACAACCATTGAATACGAGCCCGGTTTATTAAAAGATTATCCTGAATTCTTCGAAAGAATAATCCCTCAAAATAAAAATTATCATCACGATAACACTTGGCACGATGGAAATGGGCACTCACACATTCGTGCCTCATTACAGGGCGCATCTTTTACAGTGCCTTTTAAAGATAAATCGTTAATTTTGGGAACCTGGTAGCAGATTATTTTTGTTGACTTTGATAACAGATCAAGAAATAGAAAAGTAATTATTCAACTAATGGGATTAAAAGAATAGCTTATGAAAAATTTATTCAGAATTTTGTTTTTTATAATTTCAATTTATAAAATTTCACTGGCGCAGATTGTAACTACAACCCCAGCTTATCCAACACAGTACGATAGCATAGTTGTTTTCTTTGATGCAACTCAAACAGGTGCATCGGAGTTATTAAATTATTCAGGAACAATTTATGCACACACAGGCGTTACTGTCGATTCTCTTGGTGTGATCAAAGATTGGCAGTGGGTTATTGCACCTTGGAGTACCAATATTTCAAAAGCTGCTCTTGTCAGATTATCTGCAAATCTTTATAAATTAACTATTGGTTATCCAAGACAATTTTATCACGTAAACAATGCAAACGTAAAAATTGTTAAGCTCGATTTTGTTTTCAGATCATCAGATGGATCAAAACAAACCCGTCCTGATATATTTTATAATTTATATGCACCGGGTTTAACCATAAACATTCAAAGTCCGCAAGTATCTATTCGGTTTGGCGATCCCCAACGATCTCCGGCATTTATAAATTATGGCGAAACAATTCCAATAAATATTAATGCAGTTGAGCTTGGTACAAAAGTTTCATTACTTAAACTTTCTGTGGATGGAAATCAAATTGCTCAATCGAACTCAAATACATTAACATATGATTTTGTTTACTCAAATTTTTCCGTTGGTGCACACAATATAAAAGTAATTGGAACTGATACTACCGGCAGTATTGATTCCACATCCTTTATGATTTTTTCAAATCCGGTTGTTAATAAAGCACCACTGCCAGCAGGCATAAAACCTGGAATAAATTATACAAGTCCAACAACAGCTACACTAGCCTTATTTGCACCCTATAAAAAGTTTATTTATGTAATTGGTGATTTTAATGATTGGAAAGTTGAGACAAATTATTTTATGAATTGTGATTCTGTTACTGCAGATAGTGTAATCTGGTGGGTTGAGCTTAGTTCACTTAGCCCGGGAACAGAATATGCTTTTCAATATCTTATAGATGGAAAGATCAGAACAGGTGATCCTTACTCAGAAAAAATACTTGATCCGTGGAATGATAAATATATTCCTGCTTCTACTTATCCTAATCTTAAACCTTATCCAACCGGTAAGACAGAAAGTATAGTTAGTATTTTACAAACCGCTCAATCAGAGTATCCATGGCAGGTTACAAACTTCCAAAAGCCACCGAAAGAAAAGTTAGTTATCTACGAACTGCTAGTAAGAGATTTTTCAACGCAGAAAAATTATCAATTCTTAATTGATACCTTATCGTACCTAAAATCACTCGGAGTAAATGCAATCGAGTTAATGCCTATTATGGAGTTTAGCGGTAATCTCAGTTGGGGATACAATCCAATTTATCATACTGCTGTTGATAAATTTTATGGCACTGCAAATAAATTAAAAGAGTTTATTGATCTTTGTCATCAAAATGGAATTGCAGTTATTCTTGATATGGTTTTAAATCAGGCAGATAATTTATCGCCTTTAGCTATGATGTGGTGGGATGATATAAACAATCGGCCTGCTGCAAATAACCCATATCTTAATCCGATAGCAAAACATCCATATAATGTTTTCAATGATTTTAATCATGAAAGTAATGCTACAAAATATTTTGTGGATAGAGTTAATGAATACTGGTTAACAAAATTTAAATTTGATGGTTTTCGTTACGATCTTTCTAAAGGGTTCACCCAAAATTATACAACCGATGTAAATGCTTGGAGTGCCTATGATCAATCAAGAATAAATATTTTAAAGAGAATGGCAAATAAAGTATGGGCGGTTGATTCTACTGCGTATGTTATTCTTGAACACTTCGCCGCAAATAATGAAGAAATAGTTTTATCAAACTATGGCATGATGCTTTGGGGAAATGGTAATTGTAATTATAATCAGGCAACTATGGGATATCAATCAGGTCCCTGCGGCACCTGGGATTTTTCATGGATATCATATAAAACGCGTGGCTGGGTAAATCCAAATTTGGTAGGATATATGGAAAGCCACGATGAAGAAAGATTAATGTTTAAAAATATTACTTATGGTAATTCATCCGGCACATACAATATTAAATTTCTTGGTGAAGCATTAAACAGGATGAAACTTGCCGCAGCGTTTTTCTTTACTGTTCCGGGACCCAAACTACTCTGGCAATTTGGTGAACTTGGTTATGATATCAGTATCGATTTTAATGGTAGAACAGGCGAGAAGCCCATCAAGTGGGATTATAACAGCGATCCGAGAAGAAAAAAACTTTACAAGGTTTTTGCAACTTTGATTGACTTGAAGAAAAATTATGAAGCTTTCAGTACAAATAATTTTGCGATGGATGTTTCAGGTACAATGAAAAAGTTAAATCTTTATCATCAAACAATGGACGTTTTTATTATAGGAAACTTTGGTGTTACTCAGCTTTCGGCAAATCAAAACTTTAGTAAAACCGGTTGGTGGTATGATTATTTTAGCGGTGATAGCGTTGAAGTTACTAGTTTAAATCAATCGATTACTTTGCTGCCTGGAGAATTCAAATTTTATACAACTGTTAGATTAGCAAAACCTGAAGCAGACCTTTTAACTGAAGTAGATTTAAACGAACCAACAGTTGTTAAAGAATTTAACCTAGAACAGAACTACCCAAATCCATTTAACCCAAGTACAAAAATCAGTTGGCAGTCTCCGCTCAGTGGTCATCAAACATTGAAGATATTTGATATACTTGGCAATGAGGTAGCAACACTCGTGGATGAATACAGAAATGCAGGTAGATACGAAATTGAGTTCAATTCAAATTTAAATGGTCGTCAGTTGGCAAGCGGCGTTTACATTTATCGTTTACAAGCTGGTGATTATATAAGTAGCAAAAAGATGATCCTGCTAAAGTAAAATTGTGGTTAGTTGAAGAAGAGGCGATTCAAAAGAGTCGCCTTTTTAGTTTGTAAGTTTTGATAATATTATTGCAGCGGCACTGGAAACATTTAAAGACTCAGCATTACCTTTTTTAGGAATAGTAATGAAATCATCAGAAAGATTTTTGATGGTTTCTGATGGTCCCGATGATTCATTAGAAAAAGTAATTATTGATTTTTTATTTGTTTTAAAATTAAAAATATTCTTACCCTTTAAATCCGAACAAATTATTTGATATCCAGTCTTTTTTATTTTATTTAAATTTTCTTCTGTTACATCATCATAAATATTAAGATGAAAAATTGATCCCATCGAGGCACGAATAACTTTTGGATTTAAATACTCAACCGATTGATTTGTAATTATAATATTTTTTATCCCAAACCAATCACTGGTTCTTAAAATAGTGCCAAGGTTTCCCGGATCGGCTATGTTGTCCAATAATACAATTATATCGTCATTTATTTCTGAAATTTTTTTTGTCGGGACTAATTTTTTAAATACAGCAGCAATCCCTTGTGGTGCGCGGGTATCGGAAATTTTTTGGAATTCTATTGATTTAATTTGTACAAGCTTTGGTGTTTTACCCTTAATCTTGTTAATTAATTCCGGGAATGATTCTATAAATTCCGCGGTTGCAAATACTGTTTCGCAAACAAAATTGCTGGACAAACCTTCCTGAACAATTTTTAATCCTTCTACTAAAAATTTGTTTTCCTGGGTTCTGAATTTTTTAACAAGAAGTGATGAATAATATTTTAATTCTTTTTGAGAAATCAAATTAACCTGTCGTATTTCTGTTGTCTGTTTTCTTTTTCACCGGCTTCGAGAGTTTTTAGATAATCCCATGAATAAATACCGGTATTGTGTCCGTCTTTCCAACCGATCTGAACTGCATAATCACCAACAACTTCAATGCTTTTTATTTTATACATATCAGGTGAGAACATTGTTGGCTGCGGAGGACGAAATGTTTTAAACAATATTGTTTCCCCCTTGCATCCGGCACAAGGACATTCATCACGCAAATATTTTAAGGAAATCGTGGTTGTTGATTCATCGTCCCACAAAATAAATAGTTTATCTTTATCTAGAATTTTTATCTGTTTAGGTTTCATAAAATTTTAACGAAAATTTACAATCAAATATTAATCAAATAAAGTTTATACTACAATTATGTTAATGTAATTTAACCCTCTATATGCTATTTTTGCATAAGAAAATTTATTATCAAATATAGAAGATTAGATGGATTTAATACTTGTACTTTTTGTGATATTGCTATTTCTTAATTTTTTGTTGGCTGCTGCAGAGATTGCCTTAGCTGCGTTTGGTGAAAGTAAAATTGCAGAATTAAAAGATGATGAAAAAAAATATGTCCCTTATTTTGAAAAACTAAATGAAAATCAGGAAGAAGTTTATTCAAGCATTCATCTTGCAATTACATTTTTCAATGTGATGATTTCAATTTTGGGTTACTTCTTATTTGCATCATGGTTCTTTCCTTATTTTCATCAAATATCTTTTACATCGGAAATATTTCCCGTAGCACTTACACTATTTGTAACTTCGATTGTTATAACATTTCTAATTCTGATATTTATCGTGCTCGTTCCAAAAGCTATTGCGTACAGATATTCTGATTACATTGGGAAAAAATCTATTAAAATAATTTTACTCTTGTCAGGATCATTAAAGTATATAACCGGATCGATTACATTTTTAAGTAATTTGATTTTACTACCATTTAAAGAAAAAATTAATTTTTCAGAAGAGCGTCCATCTGAGGATGAAATATTGGATATAATTTCGGATGGAGTAAAATCAGGGACAATAGATGAAGCGGATAAACAAATTATAGAAAATATATTTGAGTTTAACGATCTTAAAGCCGATGAAGTGATGATACCACGAACCGAAATGGTAGCAATTAATATTGCAGACGATGACCAAAGTAATATTGATAGTATTATTAAAAGCGGGCATACTCTGGTTCCGGTTTATGAAAATTCTCTGGATAATATTATCGGTGTGCTTCACACAAAAGATGTTATGAAATCTTTAATTGAGGGAAAAAATATTTTATTACGCAATCTTATACGCCCAATTTATTTTGTACCGGAGACAAAATTAATTTCGGAAATTCTTAGAGATATGCAAAAACAAGGTGAACGTGTAGCCATTGTTACTGATGAATATGGCGGTACTGAAGGGGTTATTACTATGGAAGATATTTTGGAAGAGATCATTGGTGAGATAAAAGATAATAGTAAAAGTGAAATTCAGAGCTATTATAAATTACCCGATGGGAAATATTATATATTAGGTTCGATGAATGTTGAAGAGTTTAACGAAACATTTAATTTTAAATTGCCTGAATCAGATGAGTATAATACAATTGCAGGATTTGTGGCAGAAAAAACAGGTAAGATTTTAAATCCTGGCGAAAGATTTGATTTCGAAGGTTTGACATTTGAGTTGATAAAAAAAATCAGACAAAAAATGGTTCAATTTAGAGTTTACTCAATCAACAATGACTTTGAAGAATTAAAAAAAACGACTTAAATATTTTTAACAATAAAAAATAAAATGAAGAAATTATTAATCTTAGTCCCTTTTATAATTTTAGTGGCATATTTTATATGGCCAGAAAAAACAATTACATATCCTGCCGGAATTACAGCTCCGGAACAACCTGTTCAAAATAATCTTAGCATAACTAAAGAATGGCAGAAAGACGGGTATACAATTAAAGCACTTGCAGAATATAAAATCAAAGCCAGGGTTTTAAGTAGAAATAATTTTTCTATCGGACGTGAAAGCGATTTATCCCCATTGGATTTAGCACTTGGATGGGGTCCTATGTCAGATCAATCGGTGATTGATAAAATAAAAATAACTCAAAGTAACAGATGGTATCATTGGGAAACAGATTCGTCTCCTATTCCGTTAAATCAGGTATCATTGAACAGTGCTAATGTTCACATTATTCCTAACAATGAAGATGTTGAAAATAAATTAGAGAATGTTTACAAAGGCAGTCTAATCGAAATGAAAGGATATTTGGTATCAATAAATGCAAAAGATGGGTGGCATTGGCAAAGTTCTTTAAAGCGAGACGATACCGGTGGTGGTTCCTGCGAATTGTTTCTTGTAGATACGTTAGAAAATTTTGATGAAAACTAAACTAAAAAATAATTGAGTGTCTTGTTTAGATAGATAGAAAATGTTAATTTTGCTCTCCGAAAATGCTGGCTTAGTGGCAATGCCATTGATGGTTCAGCCCCATTGGATTAGAAAGAATGCGGGGAAAAGAAGAAAATTTAAAATATGCTGGCTTAGCTCAGTTGGTAGAGCAGCTGATTTGTAATCAG
The DNA here is from genome assembly GCA_036796535.1 of Ignavibacteriaceae bacterium. Classification (GTDB taxonomy): domain Bacteria; phylum Bacteroidota; class Ignavibacteria; order Ignavibacteriales; family Ignavibacteriaceae; genus IGN3. Next base: position 3,909 of record DAIRCT010000006.1, on the reverse strand, counting down.
CAGGTCGCGGGTTCGAATCCCATAGCCAGCTCAATAAAGCCCCATAATTGAAAGATTTGGGGCTTTTTTTTTCTCAACTTTTAGAAACTAATCAGAACTAATCAGAATTATTCCGAGTTTGGGCACTATTTGGGCACCAAGATTACTTCAATATTACTTCAATTCAGTATTGATAATAAGGTGCAGCATACCCTTGATAATAGCTGCAAAGGCGGAGTTTTTGTTGAGTGAAGTTATTGAACTTGCATCGAAGGGAAGTGAAGATTACGGAATGACTCGCCTCGCTTCGCTTGTCGAAGCGGGAGTGAGTAAAGCTGAGACTGAGCGAGTAAAGGAAATAACAAACTTAAAACTGTGACTGAGCCCTGCCTTCGGTAGATAAACTTTCGTGGTTTTAATAAGGAAGTGCGGAACTATTCATCCCGCACCTTTAATGATGTGATTATTTATGCAGCTTTATCTAATTGATTTAGATATGCTATCGGATCTTCGGGCTGTGCTGCGGATAATGTTTTGAACAATTCTTCAAGTAATGCTCTGCAGTGATTTAATTGTGCTGCATCCATTTTCTCAATCTCTGTATTTGATGTTGTACCAAATATCTTTTTAATGATGACTGCTTTTAGCTGCTTATCAACTTTGCTTCTTGCATCACCTAAACCATTCTCATCAAATACAGCCTGTATTTTTTCAACTTCAATTTTTCTTGCAAGATTTTTCTGAATCCATTCAAGATCATTTCCTGGGGCAAGGTTTTCCGTAAAGCTTGCGCCTGCAACTTCATCAATAGGTAAACCTTGAATAAACCTTATTACAGGGCGGAAGTTTTTATAAGAGGGCATTTCAAATATATTTGCATTTATTGTATCACTTCTATCTTTTAAGATATAAGCCACATTCTTTTGTAATGGTCTTTTCTGTTCATCTAAAGACTTCTCAAGCTGCATCCACACATTAAGATCAGTTTCATAGGGAGTTTCACCAGCTATTTTCATCTTTACTCCCGATTTAACAAACTGACCTTTATGAGTTACATTTCCATCCTCGTCTTTTTCATCTTCTTCTTTCTCATACTCAAAACCTGCACGACCTGTGAAAACAATATTGCCTTCCACTTCTACAAATCTATCTGAGAACTCCTCCTGCCAGGCAGGGAGGACCGTTCCCCAATCCTGCAGCATCATTCTTTGTTTTCTGTTCTTCTGTCTATAATCCTTTATAAACTGATAATAGATTTTAGTAAGTGAATCGATAAACAGAAAATCAATCTCTTTACGATTAAGAAAATCAAAAGCTGCGTGAATATCACTTAAGTGAGTGCTGTCTTTTGCTATTGCTTCAATACCTGCTTTCTTTAAGATAGGAATTAAAAACCTTGAACCTTTTTCATTATCTAAAATCAAAACAGGTTTTGAGAGTTTCATATCCTTATAACATCCGATAATAAACTCTGTTGCTGTTCTGGTTTTACCAAAACCTTGAAAACCACCGAATGATGCTTTTACAAAATGATTTTTTGCTGATAACTTTGTTGCGAATTCATCTAGTCTCATTTGAATAACTCCTTTCCGCCTGAGGCGGATAAAATATTATTATAATTATTTAATGTTGTTAAAGTGTAAAAGTGATCAAAGAAATATTTTACAGAGCAATCACCTTCATAGTCATCTATTAATACACGGATCATTTTAATCCCGAAAAAGTCTTCATACTCTTCAAGTATTATTGCAGTAACACCAGCAGAAATTTTCTTTCTGCTGATGATACAAGTTGAAGTGCATTTACAAACTTTTAAAGTAAGATCATCTGATTTATTATTCATTGTCCATCATTCCCGGGCAGGCGGCATTAAGCCGCTTTACCCTTTTCCGCCAAAGGCGGATCAGCCTTCGGCTGAGATTGTTCATTCATTTCTTCCGTCTGTGAAATATCAAAAACAGCTTTCCATAAAAAGAATATGTCTTCATCTGCAGCGTCAACGCTTGTTGATTCACTGCCATTTATTTCAAAAACCAT
>DAIRCT010000006.1:0-1883 GCA_036796535.1 Ignavibacteriaceae bacterium | reverse complement strand
ATTAGATTTTTTAACAGCAGAAGGAACAGCGATTAAATAACCTCTTTCACCTTTTTTAACTACGCGGTTGTACTTTTGCCATTGCTGAAAACCACCCACAACCGAAAGCGGTTTACCCTCTGCCTGCAGATACAGTAAAGATTGATTACGACCTGTGAGCATATGACCTTCAGGATTACGGATGCCGAATTTTTGAGCGATTGTTTCTCGCTGTTCATCTGAAAATTCAGAAAGTTTTTTAACAAGCTGTTTAATGCGTTCTTTCTTTTCTTCTTTCATTTTAATTTTCCTTTTAATTGATTACTACTTTTTTATTAATGTTTGCGTGCGGGTGATTATAACAGGAATTAGAATAATACTGAACCTGTTTAGAGCTGCAGAGCTGCCGAAAGTTTTTAAAACCTATTTTTTGAAAAGGTATGAATAAAAACAGCTTAACAAATACGAGGTATAAAAACTCGTTATTATATATTGTGTACCTGTAGTAAAAATCTGTTTGATAAGTCAGATTTTTTAAGCGTAAAAAGTTTAAGAACTTATTACGCTTTACTTGGGACTTAAAAACAGCAACAAACAGGGAAGGGTACTTTGAGTAAATACCCATATTTTTAACCCCAAAGGAAGAAGCGCCGCACCGAAGTGCAGCACTACCTAAAGCTTTATGACTTAATAAAAGAGTGTTAATCATTATTAAACCACACATTAAAGTTTATATCATAAATAAGACACCAGAAACGTATATTTTCTAAGATGTACTTAGAGCGATTAATACCAATAAGGTATTGCAACACACCATTAGCATTGTAATACTTGCCTGACTTAACAAGCCTTGAATAAAGAGCCATTAACAACATTTTGCGTTTTATTACCATAGTGACACCTGATTTTGATTTGTGATTGATTTAGTTTTTTTAGAATTAACCCGAATGAAATACTTATAAGCACTGCATAGAGTAGAAAAGCGGACAGAACTAACAAACCCAACAGAATTAAAAGAGTTTACGAAGTAAACCATTTTACCACAGCGTTTAACCATAACTAACCGATAAACACTACCTTTATATTTTAACGAACCTATTAACACCAGCCACCTCTCTGTAAAAAAAAACAATTTTTTGACCCGTAACGACAGGTCAAATGTTTAACTGATGAAGCGCAAGGGCGAAGGGGCGTGAAGAGTAGTGTGAAAAAAAATGCCAATACGAAGTGTGGTAGTTTTTTTTATCACTGCTTAGCCCCTTTGTTTATATACCCTTGCGGATGGTACAGTATTGTTGTTGATATGAGTTCAATGATAAGGGAAGGTTAAGATGATTACATAAATTGAAAAAAGGGGCAAAAAACTGGAGCTAAAAGTTCTTATTATGTAGTTGGTGGACAGTTGTGAATAAAGCAAAGATTGGAGCGCAGCTACATTGTTTGCTAACTGCATTATGAAAAAAATGCTGTGGAGAGAAATCTATTTTGCGAAGCAAAATGTATGAACGGAACAGTTTTTTTTGAGATGTGTTTAGGTTATTATGCGATTTAGTGCAGGACTGTGAGTTTGCCGGCAGGCAGGTGCAGTACAAACGAAAGAGGAAAGTAACCTGTCCTTGACCTAGGGAAAAAATATTTTGTATTGAATGAAGTTTACGGAATGGATACAAATTATTTTTAGCCACAAAACCTTGTCCTGGTATTTTTAATTGAGGGTGAAACCCGAACTGAAACCTAAAATGAACATTGCCCTGTAATGATTTAGGTTTTTTTGAGACTGAATGAATGAGTGACTTGCGAGGGAACGAGCCGAACGATTGAAAGAAGGAACAAAGAACCGCAGTCGTGTTAAAAAATTAGCCTGTGGACGATTATCAAATGTGAAACATTTGGAGAGAGGGAAC
>DAIRCT010000005.1:0-69400 GCA_036796535.1 Ignavibacteriaceae bacterium | reverse complement strand
TTGAGGGTTCTGCCATTGGCATGGCTTTGCCAGAATCCTTCCAGGCGTACTTCTTTCAGCCTGCCTATCTTCAGGCAGGTTTATTTGATTATACTATTCTTGACTAAATTCATCAAAATGACTTCAAAATATTAATTTCAAATTATTTGCATTTTTCTTGCACATAAAAAGAATTGCGTTAAAGAATTTCCTGCAATGCAGCGTATAAAAGCGAATGCTGTTTAAGTCCGGCTTGGCGGGCGGGTTCATTCGCCTTAGCGTAATAAAAGGAAATTCTATCAATTATTTCTCAGTGCATATTCTTTTGTTACTATTCTTGTGTCAAGAAAAGTAAGATTATAATATTCAGCTGCATAATGAAAAATTAACCTGCCTAGCCAGACAGGCCGGTTCGATGTTAATTATTATAACATAATCATAACCTTAAATACTATGATTTTACATCCAATATTTTAACATTAGCACTATACAATTTATAGGAGTATATAATATGGAAGTTAAATCAATCGCATTAGTTGCACACGATAACAGAAAAAAAGATTTAGTCGAATGGGTGGAATGGAATTATAAAGATCTTCTTGAGCATAAACTTATTTGCACTGGCACAACCGGTGCATTGGTAGAAAAGGCATTAATAAATAAAGTCGGTACAGAACAAGCAGCACTAAAATTCCAGATCAAAAAATTAAAATCAGGCCCACTGGGTGGAGATCAGCAACTCGGAGCGCTAATTGCCGAAGGTAAAATTGATATAATTATTTTTTTCTGGGATCCTATGGAACCCCATCCTCACGATGTTGATGTGAAAGCCCTGTTAAGAATCTGTGTGCTCTACAATGTCCCTACGGCTTGCAACAGAGCCACCGCTGATTTTATGGTATCATCAAAATTTTTTAATGAAAGCTATGCACCAATTCTTAAGGATTACTCAGACTATACAAAAAGGAATATTGATATTTAATAAAATATTTCCGGGCACGCTTGCTTCGACCTGTCTACCGACAAGGCGAGGCTGATTATTACAAGGTGGTGGAGATGAGGAGTGTGAATTTTCTTGCCTCGCTGTAGATTTGTCAGAGCGGGTTGGTTGGATGAAATGTTAATTTTTTCTTTTGTTAATTATACCTTCTTTCCTACTCTTTTCTTAAGTTTAATAAGTTGTTTTTACATTCTGATATACGATTTGTAAGACATCCCTTCTTTTAGTTTCAAAGGTAACGTCTTGGTGGGTAATTACAAATAAGTCAAACAATAATTTTTAATTGTTCATTTTTCATTGTTAATTGCTAACTATGTCTCTATTCCAAAAATCAGTAGTTAATAAATATTTAGCCAATCTTGATAGCGTTGCAGTTGCAAATGCCTACGAACAGTTTCAGCAATTCTATGGCGATGCAGAACGCATTGAAAATATCCGTTTACTGAAAGAAGAAAATTACCAGGAAGGTTTTTTACGCGAGATATTTGTTGATGTGCTTGGCTATACCATCAATCCAAATAAAAATTATAATCTTACAACCGAGTACAAAAACGAAACCGATTCAAAAAAAGCAGATGGCGCAATTCTGCTTGATGGAAAAGCTATTGGTGTTATCGAATTAAAATCCACATCTACACCTTATCTTGAATCTATTCGTGAACAGGCTTTTAACTACAAGAACAATCAAACAAATTGCAGATTTGTAATTACATCTAACTTTGAAAAACTCCGCTTCTATATTGATAATGCAACCGATTGGGAAGAGTTTAATTTATTTAACCTTGATTTTGAAAACTTCCGCAAGTTTTATCTTTACTTAAGCAAAGACAGCATCTTTAATGGCATAACAACAAAGCTAAAAGATGAATCTAAACTTCACGAAGTAGATATTACCAGCAAGCTTTATAATGATTACTCTGTTTTCAAGCGTCAGCTTTTTAATGATTTGATAAAACTTAATCCGGCACAGGATAAACTTTTACTTTTTCATAAATCACAAAAACTGTTAGATAGAATTTTATTTGTTTTGTTTGCAGAGGATCGCGGCTTGCTTCCTCCTAATGCAATTATAAGAATTATTGATCAGTGGAAAACACTTAAGGATCTTGATGAAGAAAAATCCCTGTACTCACGCTTTGTAAAATTGTTTCATCACCTGGATGAAGGACATAAGTATAAAGAGTATGAACTTCCGGCATATAACGGCGGACTTTTCAAAAAAGATATTGTGTTAGATAGTTTAGTTATTAGTGATGAAATCCTTAACACAAATACAGTTAAACTTTCTTCTTACGATTTTAACACAGAAGTTGATGTAAATATTCTCGGTCATATTTTTGAAAACAGCATTACGGAAATTGAACAGGTTAAAGCCGAGATTGAAGGTGAGCAAACTGATAAGAATCGCAGCCGCAGAAAAAAAGAAGGAATATTTTACACTCCCAAGTACATTACAAAATACATTGTTGATAATACTGTTGGCGCGCTTTGCAATGAAAAGAAAAAAGAACTTGGCATTGATGCTATCGAAAACGAGATTATAGAAAATAGCCGTACAAGCAAAGGCAAACTTTCAAAGAAAGCAGAATCGCTGCTAAAAAAATTGGATGACTACCGTGCTTATTTGCTCAGCTTAAAAATTCTTGATCCGGCTTGCGGCAGTGGTGCTTTCTTAAATCAGGCATTGGAGTTTTTAATAAACGAGCACGAACTTATTGATAGCTACAGACGTGAACTTGAAAAAGATAGTCTTGGACTTTATGATATTACAAAATCCATTCTTGAAAATAATCTTTACGGTGTGGATATAAATGAAGAAGCTGTTGAGATAGCAAAACTTTCTTTATGGATTAGAACAGCAGAACGCGGAAGAAAACTTTCTGATCTTAACAGTAATATTAAATGCGGTAACTCGCTAATTGATGATCCTGCTGTTGCTGGTGATAAAGCTTTTGATTGGAAAAAAGAATTTCCTCAAGTGTTTAAAACGATCTCGCCCTTTACTTCCCTCTCCTTCGCAAGGAGAGGGATTGAGGGTGAGGTCGAAAATGCCAATGGCGGCTTTGATGTTGTTATTGGTAATCCGCCGTATGTGAACTTTGCTAATTTGCCCGAACACTTTAGAAAATATTTTAAAAGACTTTATCGTGTTTGTAAAAATAAAACTGATCTTTATGCTTTTTTTATTGAAAGGAGCTCTTGCCTGATAAACAAAAACGCATTCCTTTCATTTATAGTCCCACATACTTGGCTTACTACTTCAAGCTTTCAACCATTAAGAGAATTATTCGTTAGTGAATTGAATTTAATTAAACTGATAGAGCTAGATTTTGGTGTTTTTAGTGATGCGATTGTTAAACCATTGATTTTTATTGCTGGTAATAAAAAATCTGATAAAATAGAATTGTATGATGAGAATTTTCAGAAAAAGGTAGAACTTAATCTTAATCATTTGAAAATTGACCCTGAACTTAAAATAAATTTTGATTGGAATACCTCAAAACAAAAAGTTATCGAGCGGATTTTTAAGAATAGTGTGAGGCTAGATAGTGTAATCAATTTTACTCGTGGCATAAAAACGAGTGATGATAGTAGATTTTTAGGTTATGATAAAAAAAGTAGTGAGTATAAAAAATTAATTCGTGGTAGAAATATTAAAGCATATAGAATAGATTATGAAAGCGAGTATATTTGGTACAGACCTGATTTAATGAAAGAAAAAGTGGGAAGTTTACCTCATAATTCAAGTTTATTTGAAGTTAGTGAAAAACTTATTACTCAAAGAGTAAACAGTTCAGGTGAACTTTTAGTTGCTTATGATAATGAAGCATATTATTGTTTAGATACCACAAATGTCTCTTATAAATCTGAGAGAATTAAATACAAAGACCAATCACTTAAATATGTAATTGCGATACTTAACTCAAGATTGATCAATTGGTGGTTTAACGATACGTTTAAAATGCCAACAATAAGTGGATATGAGTTAGACCAAATTCCATTTAAAATATTAAAATCTGAGCAACAAAAGGGTTATATAGAAAAAGTTGAAATCATTATTGACCTGAACAAACAATTCCAAGAAAGGCAAAACACATTTCTTTCCCGTATTCAATCCAACTTCACAATTGATAAACCATCCAACAAACTAAAAGAATTTTACAACTACGATTTCAAAACTTTCTTATCAGAACTAAAGAAAAAGAAAATTACACTTACTCTTAAACAACAAGACGAGTGGGAACAATACTTTAACGAATACAAAACAGAAATAAATAAACTCCAGCAGCAAATAAACCAAACAGACAATGAAATAGATCAGCTTGTTTACAATCTATACGGTTTAACAGAAGAAGAAATAAAAATTGTGGAAAAAACATAAAAACGACCTCACCCTTTATCCCTCTCCTTCGTAAGGAGAGGGAATTAATCCCTTCTCCTTTGAAAGGAGAAGGGCAGGGATGAGGTAGGGATTTAAGATGACACAACACTTTAACAAAACATCTGAAAAAGAAAAAAGAAGAAAACTAAGAAAAGATCAAACATTCTGTGAAAAGATAATGTGGACTTATCTTAGAGATCGTAAAACACTCGGATATAAATTCAGAAGACAGTACTCTGTCGACCATTACGTAATAGATTTTTACTGCCCGGAACTAAAACTTGCTATTGAGTTAGATGGAAGCATACACGATGAACCTGATCAAATAGAACATGATAAACACAGGCAGGATTATTTAGAAAAGTTTGGCATTACATTCCTTCGAATAACAAATGATGAATTAATGAGTAATTCAAATATTGCTTTTAAAAAAATTGAAAAAGAAATAAATATTGTAGAGGAAAGTATTAAATAAATATATTAACTAAGGGCTTGTTATGAAAAAAATATTCCTATCTATAATAGTCTTATTATTAATTTTCAGTGGATGCAGTCAGCTTAGATTATCAGGCAAGTACATAATGGTGAAGATCAAAGTGGGTGAAGAAGAAAAGTACACATTCAAAAAAATTACAAATGATTTTGATTATATAAATGCAACAATTAAGAATAAAAAAATGACATTTTATGACTTGTTAGACAGGGTATATGATATATCGAATGATGGGCAAAAATTTATTTTCCAAGCAATGATTGGAAAACAGCCACGGAATTCACTAGATCGACTTGGAAATTATATATATGAGAGAAAAATCTGTGACAAAGAAGATTTTAGAATTGTAAGTAAATATATAAGCTGGGATGGCGTTTACTCAAACGATGGAGAAAAAATAGCTTATATTCATACAGATTCTGGATTGCCAAAAATATGGTTAGTAAATCTTAAAGAAAAAGATCTAAAATCGATAAATATAACAAATGGCAAATCCTATCCTATCAATCCTATATTCGCTCCGGGTGATACTTTAATATTTTATGCTTATTTAGAAGATACTAAAAATGAATATTTAAGTTCGGATGACAACAAGAAAACAAACAAATGTTTTTTTATTTATAAATTAAACCTGAGAACGAAAATTGAAACAAAAATATGCAGCGGATATAATGTAACTTTTTTCCCTAATGATAGAAATCAAATTGTATTTTGTAGAAAAAATTATAAATGGGCTGAATTGTGGTATAGAAACTTAAAAACTGGAGAAGAAAGATTAATTTTAAAAGATGATAGCACAGGATTGGTGCAACCATCTGTATCACCAGATGGGGAAAAAATAGCATATACTGCTCGAACAATTAATCCAGTTTACGGAAATAACTTTGATATTTATGTTGTAAATATAAATGGAAAAAATAAAAGGCAAATCACATTTCATCCAGGGAATGATTATTGCCCAGAGTGGTCTAATGACGGCAATTCCCTTTATTTCGTATCTCAAAGAGGAAATATAGAAGCATACCATTGTATCTGGAATGTTAGTTTTGTTAAGTATTATGAATTATAACAATATTGTTTTAGTCTTTTCTCGGTTGTCACGGACCATTCCGTGACGCATTTTTACTATTATTACTATGCTAATACAAAACAATTTTATCCATCAGACCTGCCTTGCCGGAAAGGCAGGCTCAACAGAACAGCAATTAGCCCTATCTCCTCCCCTTTTAGTGAAAGGGGAGGATTAAGGAGGGGTTATGAAATTAACAGTTGAAGAAGCATTAAAAATTTTCTCCGGTGGCGAGTCCTGGTATTCAAAACTCTCTTTCGTCACTATGGGGAAAGACAATTTTCACATAGAAATTCTTGTAATTGATATTTCACCAGAACTCAAAGAATCTCTAATCAGTGCTCAAAAAAAGACATTACAGGTAATTCAATTTTTACAAATAATTAACTTAAAATATTTTGCTATTCTCAGAAGATAAATATCGTTTTATGTATGCTGCTCTGCAGGAAGCTGAAAAAGCTTTTGAAGAAGATGAAGTTCCCGTTGGTGCGGTTGTGGTACATAATAACAAAATTATTGGACGCGGTTATAATCAAGTTGAAAAATTAAATGATCCTACTGCACATGCTGAAATGATTGCAATTACTGCGGCATCAAATCACTTGGGGAATTGGCGACTTAATGAATGCGAAATCTATGTTACCCTGGAGCCATGCATTATGTGTACAGGCGCTTTATTATCTGCCCGAATAAATGAATTATATTTCGCTGCTAGTGACTTAAAATTTGGAGCATGCGGAAGTATTTATAATCTTGCTGAAGAAAATAAAGCAAACCATCAGATTAAAGTTTTTTCAGGACTTCTCTCTAAAGAAAGCGAAGATTTACTTCAGTTATTTTTTCAAAGGAAACGAAATAAATAAAATTTGTGAATGAAATTTTATTAAGTCACCTTACGCAGAAAATATGGAAAAAACACTAATTGTCATTCTGAACTTGTTTCAGAATCTGTGTTCCCTTTGACATTGAGATGCTGAAATGATTCGCCCCGGCGAACAGCATGACAACTAAGTAAGGTGACTTATTATATCAAAGATTGGTTGCATGCATGAATGACTGCAAGAATGAATGGGTGAAAAAATAAATTTATATCTCTTAACCATGCATCCATACAATCATGCATTCTAAAGTTGCTAAAAAGATGTTTTACTTCTAACTTGCAATAAAAAATTTATAGATTATGCGATTAATACTATTTGGTTCACCAGGGGTTGGAAAAGGCACCCAGGCAAAAATTATCTCAAAGAATTTTAACATTCCTCATATTTCCACAGGCGATATTTTAAGGAAAGCTGTTAAAGATCAAACTGAACTTGGTAAAAAAGCCGGCGAAATTATGTCAAAGGGACAGCTCGTGCCTGATGAATTAATGATTGAGCTTATTAAAGATGTTCTTACAAGCGATGATTGTAAAAAAGGGTTTATACTCGATGGTTTTCCCAGAACCACAATTCAGGCGGAAGCATTGGACAAATTATTTGCCCAAATTGGAATTGAGAATGTCATTTTAATAAATATCACTGCTGATGAAAATGAAATTATTAAACGATTGAATAATCGCAGAGCTTGTAAAGTATGCGGAACTATTTTTGCACTTAAGGATATCGAAGGATTGGATACTTGTCCTGTTTGCGGTGCAAAGGATAGTTTTTATTTAAGAAATGATGATAAAGAAGAAGTGATTAAAAAAAGATTGGATATTTTCAAAACCACTACAGAACCTGTGCTTGGTTATTATGAAAATAGAGGCAGAGTAATTAATGTTAATGGATTTGACACAATTGAAAATGTAAATAAGCAGATTGTTGAATCATTAAAGGCAAAAAATTTATATCATTGATCTTTTTGTTTGAGAAAACCTTTTAAAACTTTGCCATTTTCAATTTTGAAGATTCTTGTATTCCCTTTCCTCACAATATCATAATTATGTGTTGCACATAAAACTGCTGTACCTCTCTTATTTATCTTCTGAAGCAAATCTAAAATCTCATTTGAAGTTTCCGGATCAAGATTACCTGTAGGTTCATCAGCAAGAATTATCAGCGGTTGATTTAAAATTGCGCGTGCGATTGCAACACGCTGTTTTTCTCCGCCGGAAAGTTGATCAGGCATATTTAATCTTTTATGGGATAAGCCAACTTCATTCAACGCATCATTAACTTTTTTCTTAATTTCTTTTTTGGGTGTTGCAGTAACCTCAAGTATAAAAGATAAGTTCTCAAATACATTGCGGTCACTTAGTAATTTAAAGTCCTGGAATACTACACCAATTTTTCTTCGTAATAATGGTAACTCGGACTTTTTAATAGTCTTAGAATTAAAATTGCCTACAGTAACAGTTCCGGACTGAGGTTGAACATTCATATAAATCATCTGCAACAAAGTAGTTTTGCCTGATCCACTTTTGCCGATTAAAAATGCAAACTCACCTGCACCCAGTTCGAGGTTAACATTTTCAAATAGAGGTTGATTTGCGTAATGAAAATTTATGTTCTGTAATGATAGCATTAATTTTTCCTTCTCATAATAAATTGTACCCGATCAGAATCAGCGTTTCCTTTCTTTAGTGAAAAAGCTTTATAGCAATTTACAACTTCTAATCCTGATTTTTCTGCCATCTCATAAAATGTCTGGAGTGGATATATTTTTTGTCTATGAATTTCAGTTACGATTTTACCATCCGGATATTGAATAGTAAAAATATTTTTGTGGATTTTGCTGCCGGCTAAAAATTTGCTTTTACGAGTATAAATAAAACCAGCAGATTTCCCTTTTTGATTCGCAGTTTTTTCGTGCTTATAACTATTATTCTCAAGAGCCGCATCAAAAGTAAAAATACCTTTTGGAGTTAGTGAATCACTTATTCCCTTAAATGATTTTAACAAAATATTTTTGTTTGTAAGATAATTTATACTATCGAATGAAGAAATAATCAAATCAAACTTTTTGCTGAACGGAAGGCAGCTCATATCACAACAAATTCTTTTAATATTTTTATCAGAGTGTTTTAGCATGCTTAAAGAAATATCAGTAGCAATATAATTCTTATAAAATCTTGATAGATGTTTAGCCATCAGACAACTACCGGCAGCTAATTCAAGTACCACCGGATTTTTTATTGTTTTATTTCTTGTGATTGTAAATAAATATCGTGCCCACCATTTATAGCTTACAAAATCCATTAAATGAGCATAAATGTTTGAAACATGAAGATATGGATCAACTATTATTGGTTGAAGCAAAATATTTTTCCCTGTTTCTAAAAATTTTTACAGCGTATTTATACGACTGGTATAAACTTGAATCATCTGCAATGTTTTTTCCTGCGATATCAAATGCAGTTCCGTGATCGGGTGACGTGCGGATTAAATTTAATCCGGCAGTAAAGTTAACACCGGAATTGAAATTCATCAGCTTAAAAGGAATAAGAACCTGATCGTGATACATTCCTAAAATTATATCAAAATGCTTATAGGTTTTATTTCCCCAGAAAGCATCAGGCACGAATGGACCATCAATAAAATATTTATCCTTTAACTTTTTAATGGCAGGAATAATTATTTTGATTTCCTCATCACCAATTAATCCATTTTCTCCAGCATGAGGATTCAATCCTAAGACAGCGATTCTTGGATTTGTAATTCCTAAATCTTTAACAGCAGTTAAGTTTAATAATTCAATTGCAGAAATAATTTTTTCAGATGAAATGAGTGCTGATACTTTTTTAATTGGTTCGTGAATAGAAAGTAAAGCCGCATTTAGTTTTTTGGATAAAAACATCATCAAATAATTTTTGTTTTTTTCAGAGCTTGCAAGTAATTCAGTATGCCCGATAAAACTAACTCCACTTTTGTTAATTGCTTCTTTGGATATAGGAGAAGTAATTAGAACATCAGCAGAATTATTTTTTATAAATCCGATCGACTTTAAAATTGATTGATAGGAAGTTCTGCCAGATTGAACAGTTATCTTACCTGGATTAACTTTAACATCCGGCAAAGGAACGACATTAAGATATGAATTAGAGAAATGCTCCGGGTCATCAACAAAATGATAATCAATTTTTGCGTTTATCTGATTATAATAAAATTGGAAAACATTTTTGGGACAGACAAATGTTATCTGATTATTATTTTTAGAAGAGAATATTCTGTCAAATACCTTTAAGGATATTTCGGGACCAATTCCATTTACATCTCCACAAGTAAAAACAGCGCGTATCATTTTTGATTAGCCAGATTAAATTTACCCGTACCATCAATATCTATAAATACAAAAGTTCTTTTCGGATTATTATAGTACCAGCTTTCAACAACGTGATCATCATTATTTGTATCACGTTCTATTTTATCCGGTTGCCCATATTTGATATAAGTTTTACCACGATCTGTTTTTAATCCATCATTTCCGCTAATCGTTTGAAAGTGTTTATCTGCATAATCAATACGTTGATAAAATTCATTCATCAATTCGTTGTATTTTGTATTTGGAGTTGGATCATTTTTCTGCCAATAATCATAAAGCGCTTTTTGAAGATCATCTTTTTTTAATAACTCTGAAACCTTATCATCAGTTTCAATTATTTTGAGATACTTAATCGCACCCTCAGGATCTCTTAATGAAAAAGGTTTGCCTATCCATATAACATCAAGATTAAATGTTTTCTTTTTGCTGATGTTTTTGTCAGGAATTATTTCCAGATTGATAGGACCTTCGGTTAGTTCGGAAGAAAAATTACTAAACAAAAAATATTTAATATCCGGTGATTCCTTAGTCGTACTAATTGTTATTTTGCCGTCACAAACATTGAAGACAGGATTACAAATAATTAATTGTGTATTTGCTTTATTAGATAAGATAGTAGTATCGCCTCGTTTAACATTAATTGTTAAAGAATTAATTGTTGAATCACTAACAGGCACTGCCAAAATATCTTCAGGCATATTAAAAGGAATAGAAGATGAATTATTTGAAAGAATATATGAATCTACTCCTTCACATAATATTGTATTTGGTTCTAATAAAATGGGATCAAAGATCTTCTCAGAGTTGGATAATGTAAATTCTTTTGGGGGAAGTTTTCTTTCTCGTCTGGATGTTTTTTCGGAAATGATAGCGGATAATTTATATTTCCCCTGATTAAGTTTAATGTTAATAAATCCTTGTAAATAAATTGATCTGGAATTAGTAACATCAAAATCTTTTACTGAAATATTTTTCTCATCAAAAGCTCGTTTGATAACATTATCGACTGAATCCCGAATTTCAATGTTTATTATCAAGCCCGAGGAAAATTCATCGTCAACCTTTTCGAAAAAAAGCTGCGAGTAAGGGATTTTATAAATGTAGTAAACATTAAACCCATCTGTGGTTGGGAAATAATGTAATTCGGAATTAAAAAAATTTCCGGCTTGAATTAAATCACGGTTAATACGAAATTCACGCTGTTGAGCTAATAGCTGGGATGCTAATAGTAGCGAATAAAAAATTATTTTCTTCAATTTTTTATTTTCAATCTGTTAATAAGCAAGATTAAATTCAACTTAATTAAACATCCTTTAAAACCCCTAAAAGCAGCGATTGGAATTTAGTTATTCATGTTATTGAGGAATTCTTTGTTGTTTTTTGTCCCTCTGATTTTATCCAATAAAAATTCCATTGCTTCAACAGAATTAAAATCACTTAGTATTTTTCTTAGTATCCACACTTTAGCAAGATCTTCTTCTTTCATCAGCAAATCTTCTCTACGTGTACCGGAGCGATTAACATCAATAGCCGGGAAAATTCTTCGATCACTAAGATCTCTATTAAGCACAAGCTCCATATTTCCAGTACCTTTAAATTCCTCGAAGATAACATCATCCATACGACTGCCTGTATCAATAAGAGCAGTTGCAATGATGGTAAGACTTCCGCCATCTTCAGTATTTCTTGCAGCACCAAAAAATCTCTTTGGTTTGTGAAGTGCATTTGAATCGACACCGCCTGATAAAATTCTTCCACTATGCGGAACAACAATATTATGTGCACGTGCCAATCTTGTAATACTATCTAAAAGAATAACAACATCCTCTTTGGCTTCTACAAGTCTTTTTGCTTTTTCAATAACCATATCAGCAACCTGAACATGTCTATCAGCCGGTTCATCAAAAGTAGAACTAATTACTTCTGCTTTAACGGATCTTTCCATATCAGTTACTTCTTCGGGTCGTTCATCAATTAATAAGATAAGTAATTTTACTTCGGGATGATTTCTTGTGATAGAGTTAGCTATTTTTTGAAGCAGAACTGTTTTTCCGCTTTTAGGTGGTGATACTATTAAACCTCTTTGCCCTTTACCAATCGGGGCAAGCATATCCATTATTCTCATCGAATATTCACCCGGCACAGATTCTAATGTAATTTTTTTAGTCGGGTAAACAGGCGTTAGGTTATCAAATAAAGTTCTCTCTCTAATATTTTCCGGCGGAAGATTATTAACTGCTTCAACTCTCAGCAATGCGAAAAACCGTTCACCTTCTTTTGGCGGTCTTACCTGCCCGCTAACAAAATCACCTGTTCTTAAACTGAATTTTTTTATTTGTGATGGTGAAACGTAAATATCATCGGGTGATGGCAGGTAATTGTAATCAGCCGAACGCAGAAAACCATATCCATCGGGTAAAACTTCTAACACTCCTTTAGAAAATGTTAGACCATCTTTAGCAGTCTGAGCTTCTAATATCTTGAAGATTAGCTCCTGTTTTCTAAGATCACTGTAACCAGCAATGTTCAGATCTTTTGCAATATCATTAAGTTCAACAATCTTCTTCGATTTGAGTTCAGAAATATCCATGGGCATTTTAGGACCTATAATTTGTTAATTTAAATTTTGTGAATAATACTTTTCAAAATGGTTAAAACCTGATAAGATCTCGGGGTACTCTAATTTTTTATGAAATGAATTCGAAGTCTTAACCAAACTTACATCATAGCAATAAAATTGTCAAGATTCAATTTGTGATAAAATTAATTTTACTTCCCCAAGTAAATACATACTTCCTGTAATAACAAGACAATCATTCTTTTCCCCTGAAATAAAGTTTCTTAAAAATTTCTCAATATCCTTTACTTCAGAAAATTTCATATTTGCTTTATTTGCATTTTCTTTAAGAAGGTTCATAGAAGCTGATCGCTCATTTGACACTTCTGTAAAATAGATCTCATCAAAATCATCTTCCAATAAAAAAAGCATCTCTTCAATATTTTTATCCTTCATTACCCCGAAAAGTAATAATGATTTATTGTAACTATGTCTTTCTTTATGGAACTCCTCAATAAAACATTTTATTCCTTCAGGATTATGAGCGGAATCAAGAATGATTTTGGGACTTGTTCTAACTGTTTCATATCTGCCCTGAAGGTGTGTATTCTTAATTACGTTTTTAATACCCTTTGTGATAATTGAAGGATCATCAATATCAAAAGTTTTTGCAACCGTTAAAGAAGCTAAAGCAGCGTTATACTTTTGATATTTACCTCTTAACGGAACCTCCCAATTATCAAATTCAAGTTCTTCTGTGTAAAGTTCTACATGATCATTCTTTTCAATAATATATTCTTCCAAACAAAATAGCTCAGATTTAACCTCAAGACATTTTTTTTCAATTACTTTAATTGCAGTTTCCGGCAGTAAACCGATAAATGTTTTTGCACCGTGTTTAATGATTTCAGCTTTTTCAAACGCTATCTCTTCAATCTTATTCCCAAGAATATTTGTGTGCTCAAGACTGATAGAGGTAATTACGCAAGCAAGTGGATTTATAACATTTGTTGCGTCTAATCTTCCGCCCAGTCCGGTTTCAATAACTGCGTAATCAACTTCTAATTGTTTGAAATATTCGAAAGCCATTGCGGTAGTAACTTCAAAAAATGTAAGTTGATGCTGATCAATCCAATTTGAATGCTTATTTATAAACTCAGCCACAAAATCATCAGTGATATATTTTCCATTAATCATTATTCTTTCATTAAATCTAACAAAATGCGGTGAAGTATATAACCCGACTTTATAACCACTTTCGATAAGAATGCTTGCAATAAATGATGCCGTACTTCCCTTTCCATTTGATCCGGCAATGTGAAGAGTTTTTAATTTTTTCTGAGGATCACCAATGTGATTTAGGAAGTTAGTGATATTATCTAATCCTAATTTAACACCAAAAGTATGAAGTGCAAAAAGTTTATTTAATGATTCCTGTATATCCATTTTAGATTATATAAGATGCTGTAATATTCGAAAGTTTTTCTATTCCAACCGTTAAGCAGTAATCTTCAAGTTCTTTAATCATTCTTTCAGGTGCAGATGGATCAATAAAATTAAGTGTGCCAATTTGCACTGCAGATGCACCAACAATCATAAACTCAATTACATCTTTCCAATTCATTATTCCACCAATACCAATTATAGGGATATTAACGTTTCTTGAAATCTCCAGAACTTTTGCCAGAGCAACTGGTTTTATCGCAGGACCCGAAAGTCCGCCGTTAATATTAAATATTTTTGGCTTTCTTGTAAAGATGTTAAATGCTGTACCAACTAATGTATTGATAGCTGAAACAGCATCACCGCCTTCGTCTTTTACAATTTTAGCAAACTCGGAGATGTAAGAAACATTTGGCGATAATTTAATTATTAAAGGTTTATTTGTAACTGCTCTTACTTTAGAAGTAACATTACCAACGGCTGATAAATTATTACCAAATTGCAATCCACCATCTTTAACATTTGGGCAAGAAACATTTATTTCAAAAGCTTTAATAGTTTCTTCTTCGTTCAGAATTTTTGTGCACTCTACATATTCTTCAACGCTGCTGGCAGCAATATTACAAATCAAAGGAACATCGAACTTTTTTAGAAAAGGAATTTTTTCTTTTATAAATTCTTCCACACCAACATTTGCAAGCCCAATTGCATTAAGCATTCCTGCAGGTGTTTCAACAATTCGTTGCGGTGGATTTCCTTTTCTTGGTTTTAAACTTAAAGATTTTGTAACTATTGCTCCAAGTTTATTAAGATTTGAAAATTCTGATATTTCATTACCATATCCAACAGTACCAGACGCAAGCATTATTGGATTACGAAGTCTTAATGAGCCAATGTTAACTGATAAATCTATATAGCTCATATAACCACATCCTTAACATTAAATACAGGACCGTCTTTACAAACTAAGAGATACTTATCTTTTTGTGATGTTGATTCAATCGGGCAACCCTGACAAATACCAAATCCACAAGCCATAGCGGATTCTGTAGATACTTCACAATCTAAATTATTATTAATGCAGAATTCTTTTAAAGCTCGCAGCATTATATTTGGTCCACACGCAAATACTTTGGACGAGGCAATATTTATTTTATTAATGTTTTCTTCGAGAAGTTGAACAACATTTCCTTTAAATCCAACTGATCCATTATCTGTAGAGGTTAAAACATTTTGCATACCATAAGTAATCACATCATCTTCTGTTCTACCGCCAACAAAGCTTAATATATTTTTTTTATCCTTCAGATATCTGGTAACAAATGGAAAAGGAGCCGATCCTAATCCGCCAGCAACAATTAAAGCATTTTGATAATTACCATCCAAATTAAATCCATTACCTAAAGGACCAAGAATATCAACTAAACCACCTTCGTTTTTATGAGCAAGAATTTTAGTTCCTTCTCCCATTATATTAAACATTAAATAAATATTATCCCCTTCAACATCACAAATGCTAAAAGGTCTGCGCAGCAGAGGAAAAACATTTTCAGAAACTCGTATATTCAGAAATTGACCAGGTTTTATAACACTTGCAATTTCCGGAGAATAAATTTTTTGTATAAAAATATTCTTATGAACTTGTTTAGTTTCTACTACGGGAGAATTTATAATAAACAAATTGAATCCCTTTTTAGGTTTTCTGAGAATTGATTCATAGATGAACTAAGGCAGGTTGATTAAATTTTGAGTCAATAACTGCCTCACAAAAATAAAATGTTAATAAATAATTTCCGAACTAAAATTTACTTGATTAAAGATAGTCTTCCATCTTATTCATTTTAAGAAAATCAACAACCTCTTTAACGTTTTGTGCTTTATCTCTTCTGCATACCAAAACTGTATCATCATGATTTATCACAATAATATTATCCAATCCGATAACTGCTGTCATTTTATCCGGCGAATAAATATATGAATCAACAACCATATCAGTAAAAACTTTTCCAATAATAGCATTGCCTTCATTATTCTTTTCAGATAATTGATAAACCTCTTCCCAACTGCCTACATCACTCCAGGTAAACATGCCTTTGGTTAGAAAAACTTTAGATGATTTTTCCATTATACCGTAATCGATTGAAACTTTTTTTAACTGACCATAAACATTTTTAAGCTCCTGCTTAAAATTTGGTTGAGTAAGAGAATCCTGAATTTTAATTAATCCTTCGTATAAATCGGGCATTAAGTTTTTAATTTCATCAAGAATTACATCAACACGCCAGATAAACAAGCCACTGTTCCAGAAAAAATCACCACTTTCAAGAAATCGCAGTGCAGTTGCATAATTTGGTTTTTCAGCAAATGTGTAAACTTTAAAAATATTTTTTGAAACTTCTTTATCATCAATCTGAATGTAACCATAACCAGTTTCAGGTCGTGTTGGATTTATACCGATAGTTACTAACCCTTTCGAGTCGTATGCAAACTGGGCAGCATTTTTTATAGTATCTAAAAATTTATCTTTCTCTCTTATAATATGGTCGGCAGGTAAAACAATAGTTACAGCTTCAGAATCTTTAGCTTTAATAATAACTGATGCTAATCCAATACAAGCAGCAGTATTTCTTCCGAAAGGTTCTTCAATTATGTTTTCAACTGGAACATTATTTAATTGTTTAATTACTTCAGGTCGCTGGAGTTCATTGGTTATTATATAAATATTTTCATTATCAACTAATCCTGATAATCTATCAACTGTGGCTTGAATCATCGTCATGTCGCCAAAAATTTTAATCAACTGTTTAGGCAATTTTTTTTTGCTTCGTGGCCAAAAGCGTGAACCCACACCTCCTGCCATTATAACAGCGTATAATTTCATTAATCTATTTCCTTTAATTTGATGGTTGCTAATTTATTACCAAAATCTTCTGCTTTATTTAGATAATTACTTATATCAACTTCTTTACCTCTTACCACAGCAACAATTACAATAAGACAAGCCCGGAGACTTTCAATAACCTCTTTGCCGGGCATTAAATCCCTGTTTCTTATAAGTAAAAGTGCTTTGGAAATAATGGAGTGCATATTAGATAAAATTTCAAATCCAATCCTTCTTGAAAGTTCACCATTTGTTTTCATAATTTTTGCAAATCTAATCAGCTCTTCATAATCAACTTCTTCAGTTGATAATTTTTTAAAAAGATTATCTAATGGTTTGATTGGGTTAATTATAGTTGATTCAAATTTTTGGATTAACTCATCATCATCAATATCATCCTTTTCATCCTCAAGAATAATTTTTTCTTTAATCCTTTCTGTATCACTCTTAATGAAAGGTTCATCTTCAGGAATTCTTTTCGAAAGATCAACTTTGATTTCTTCTTTAGTAAAACTTAGACCCGTTTTTAATTTATCAATGGCTATCTTAAATGAAGCCGGAGTGCTTATATCAAGCATGTGCCCAAGATCTTTAATTAACTGCCTGCTATGTTCTTTAAATTGATCTGATACTTTTAATAAATCAATTGGAGTTTGAGTCAGAAAATTATATATCTCATTAAGTCGGATTGCGAGTAGTGATAATTCCGTAATCTTCTTCATGTTAATCAAGTCATCGCTAAGATTTTCCGAT
Organism: Ignavibacteriaceae bacterium; assembly: GCA_036796535.1. Classification (GTDB taxonomy): domain Bacteria; phylum Bacteroidota; class Ignavibacteria; order Ignavibacteriales; family Ignavibacteriaceae; genus IGN3. The sequence goes on along the minus strand of DAIRCT010000005.1, from coordinate 51,598 downwards.
TTATTTATTGCTTCTTTTAATAACGCAACAACTTCAATCTGCTGATTGTTTAATCTTAGATTGTTAGCAGCAATTGTGATACTTTGATTAATATATTGTTTTACTAAATCCATAATTATTTAATTGTTCTAGGAACACGTTTACTAATTCCGCAAGTAATTTCATATGGGATTGTGCCTAGTATATCAGACCAATCCCACGCATCAATTTTTATTTTACCTGAACTTCCCAAAAGAATTATTTTATCGCCGACTGAAATATTATCATTTCCCACATCAAACATAATCCTATCCATAGTTACAGTTCCAACCTGATTATAAATTTTCCCTTTTATAATTCCCTTTGATTTGTTTGTTAAAGCTCTTGGAAATCCATCAGCATAGCCCAAAGGTACAGAGATAATTTTTGTTTTCTCTTTCGCTTTAAATCTTCTGCTGTAACTAACAGTATCACCTTTACGAATTTGTTTAACAGTTGAAACTTTAGAAACTAAAGATAATACGGGATACAATTTAATAGATTCTGATGTTTGATGCGAAGGATAATATCCATATAAAGAAATTCCCGGTCTCACCATATCATAATAAGCTTCTGGAAAATCTATAATTGCACCACTATTTGCAGCGTGCGCTAATCCGTAATTTATGTTGAGTGATTTAAGAGTTTTAATAACAGAATTAAATCTATTAATCTGAAGTTTTGTAAAACTGCTTCCTTTAACATCAGAGGTTGCGAAGTGTGTAAATATACCATCAATGGTAAAATTATTATTTAAACTTAAATTACGAATGAATTCCACAGCGTTATAATAATCAACACCTAATCGGTTCATTCCTGTATCAATCTTAACGTGAACCAAAACTTTCTTGTTTGATTTAATTCTCTTTTTTTCTTTTAGAATAATTTTAAGATGATCCGAAGTAAAAACCGAAGGAATTAAATCATACTTAAAAAATTTATCTACTTGATATTTATCTATCGGATCAAAAATTAAAATTGGCTGATCAATTCCTAATCTTCTTAATTCAACTCCTTCATCAGCTGTTGCAACTGCATAATACTCAGGTTTTAGTTTACCCAACGAGTTCAAGAAATCTGTAACAAATTTTACATTATGACCATAAGCATCGGCTTTAACAACAGCCATTACTTTTGAACCTGAAACTTTTTTTCTGATGTTTAAATAATTCTGTTTTAGATTTTTAAGATTAATTACTGCTTTTGTTAGACGCATAAACTTTTTAAAAATTTGTTAGACAATCTGTACAAATAAGTATTGAATATGGAATAATTTTTTTTGCTTTTTAAAATTAAATAATATCCAATCATATTACTATTTAAAATGTTTTTATTTAGAAATTCTTGACATTCCAGTTTAGCTATGTTAATTTTGGTTCAAAATTTTTGAAAAATAATGCTGACAGAATTCGGAAAAGTTTTCATTTTTATCCTAATCGCAATTCTCTTTGTTATATTTATCATATACTTTGCAAAGTTAATTCGCCCTGCTCGTCCAACCACTGAGAAGCTTAAAACCTATGAATGCGGTGAAAACCCTGAAGGATCTCCCTGGGTTAAATTTAATATCAGATTCTATGTGGTAGCACTTATCTTCTTGATATTTGATGTTGAAGTTGTTGTTCTAATTCCCTGGGCTTTAGCTTATAAAAATTTTGGATTTGCAGGATTTTCTGTTGGTGCAATATTCTTGATTCTTTTAGGACTCGGAATGGCTTACGAATGGCGAAAAGGTGATCTTGAATGGGAAAAACCTAAAGTTACTCCGCCTGTCCTTAAGAAAACTGAAAATATTTCTGTTGTAAACAAAGAGATGGCAAAGGTTTGAAATAATGGGTTTACTTGATAAAGAATTTTCTGATAGTAACATAGTAATTACAACAACTGAAGATTTACTTAATTGGGCAAGGTTATCTTCTTTATGGCAAGTTAGTTTCGGGTTAGCTTGCTGCGCCATTGAAATGATGGCTACATCTGCATCACACTATGATTTTGATCGTTTCGGTGTAATTCCACGCCCTTCTCCCAGGCAAGCTGATGTGATAATAATTTCAGGCACAGTTACTCTTAAAATGGCAACACGTATAAAAAGATTATATGAACAAATGCCAGAACCTAAATATGTAATTTCAATGGGAAGTTGTTCTAATTGCGGCGGTCCATATTGGGAACATGGTTACCATGTATTAAAAGGTGTTGATAGAGTTATTCCCGTTGATGTTTATGTGCCCGGCTGCCCTCCAAGACCAGAAGCACTGCTTGAAGGTTTATTAAAACTTCAGGAGAAGATTAGAAATGAAAGTATGGTAAAAAAATCTGTATGAAAAACGCTGAAGAAATTTATCAAATACTAAAAAATAAATTTCAGGATTCTATTCTTGAATTTAAAACAGATCAGCCAACTGAACCCGTTATAATAATTCAAGCAATGGAGATTGATAAAGTTTGTAATTTTTTAAGTTCAGAAAATGAATTACAATTTAATTCACTTGTCAATCTATCCGGAGTAGATGAAATTAAAGAAAACAAATTAAGTGTTTACTACCATCTTGAATCAACTAACCTGAGACATAAGATATTATTAAAAGTTTCTACATCACGTGAAAATCCAGAAGTTCCATCAGTAGTTGAAATTTGGCAAGGCGCTAATTGGCATGAACGCGAAGCTTATGATATGTTCGGTATTATTTTTATTAATCATCCGGACTTAAGAAGAATTCTTATGCCTTACGATTGGGAAGCCGGATATCCTTTAAGAAAAGATTATGAAAATCCAGAATTTTATCACGGAATGAAAGTTCCATACTAATTCACCAAAACTATGGCAGCAGTAAAAACAGAAGAAATGATTTTGAATATGGGACCTCAGCATCCGTCAACACACGGCGTGCTGCGGCTTGAGCTTACCCTTGAAGGTGAAATAGTTACAAAGGTTGTCCCACATATAGGATACTTGCACAGATGTTTTGAAAAGCATTGTGAAGCAATGACTTACCCACAAGTAGTTCCTTATACAGATCGTATGGATTATCTTGCGTCTATGGCTAATGAATTTGGTTACGCCGTAGCTATGGAAAAATTGCTTGGAATTGAAGTGCCTGAAAGAGTCGATTACATCCGAGTAATAATGGCTGAACTTCAAAGGATAGCTTCTCACCTTGTTGCGATTGGTACTTATGGTATCGATATCGGTGCGTTTACTCCATTTCTATATTGCTTTAGGGATCGTGAAAAGATTCTTAATCTTTTTGAAATCACTTGCGGTGCAAGACTTTTATATAATTACATATGGGTTGGTGGTCTATCGCATGATATCCATCCGGATTTTGTTAGAAAAACCCGTGAGTTTATTAAGGAATTCAGACCAACGATAAAAGAGGTTAATGAATTATTAAGCTATAATAAAATTTTTATCGATAGAACGGGTAATGTTGGAGTTTTGCCAATTGAAACGGCGATCAATTATGGTGTTAGCGGGCCAAACTTAAGAGCTTCAGGCATGAAGTGGGATATCAGAAAAGATGATCCATATTCTGTTTATCATAAATTTGATTTTGATATTCCTGTTGGTGATGGCAGAAATGGTTCGGTTGGCGATAGCTGGGATAGATATTTTGTTCGCGTTTTAGAAATGGAACAAAGCTGCAGAATAATAGAACAAGCATTAGATCAACTTCCGGAAGGTGATGTAACGTCAGCTATTCCAAAAAGAATTAAACCTCCTGTTGGACATGTTTACGGACGAGTTGAAAATCCTAAAGGTGAATTAGGATACTTTATTATAAGTGACGGTTCAACAAGTCCTTACCGAGTAAAAGTTAGGGCACCTTCATTTGTTTCATTACAAGTTTTGAATGAACTTTGTAAAGGTTATATGGTCGCCGATGTTGTTGCTATCCTCGGAAGTATTGATATTGTTTTAGGGGAGATTGACAGATAATGTACGATTACTTATATAATCTCACTGGCAGCGGAATAATTTCCACAATAATAATCAGCTTATTCCCGCTTACTTTTATTTTGCTTTATGTAATCCTTGCTGTATATCTCGAGAGAAAAATTTCCGGACACATGCAAGATCGACTTGGACCAATGAGAGTTGGTTATCATGGAACTCTTCAACTCTTTGCAGATATGTTAAAGCTTATTCAAAAAGAAGACATTGTTGCAAAAGAAAATGATAAACCACTTTTTAATCTTGCACCAATAGTTGTCTTTACCGGCTCTTTTGCAGCCCTTGCTGCTATTCCACTTAGTAGTTATTTAATTGGATCCAATATTGATTTAGGAATTATCTACATTATTGCTATATCAGGATTGGGAGTAATTGGAATTTTAATGGCTGGCTGGGCTTCTAACAATAAATATTCTTTACTTGGCTCAATGCGCTCAGTAGCCCAGATTATAAGTTACGAGATTCCAACTTTGCTTATCATTTTAAGTATCGTAATGATAACCGGTACAATGAACCTAACTACATTAAGCGAAATGCAAACCGGTTATTTTTGGAATTGGCTTATCTTTGGTGGGCCAGGAACCTCTCTTACAAAATTTCTTTTGATTCCTTTTATGTTTATTGGCTTCTTAGTTATTTATATCAGCACTCTGGCAGAAGTTAACAGAACACCTTTTGACATTCCTGAAGCTGAATCAGAATTGGTATCGGGTTATCATACTGAATATTCCGGGATGAAATTCGCTATGTTCTTTTTATCAGAATATGCAAATATGTTTATCGTATCGGCAATCGTTGTTGCTTTGTTCTTTGGTGGATATCAATCACCTTTTGGATATTTAGGCAATCTTATCAATGCACACTGGTTGATACCTATCGAACAATTTTTCTGGTTTGCGATTAAAGGTTTATTTTTTGTTTCAGTTCAAATGTGGTTGCGATGGACCTTGCCAAGGTTAAGAGTTGATCAGCTTATGACCACAAGCTGGAAATATTTAATTCCTATTGCATTCGTTAATCTTTTAATAATCGGATTGATAACACTTTTATAATGAAAGAATATTTCGGAAATATATTTACTGCACTTTCTACAATTTTTATTGGAATGAAGATTACCTTTAAACATCTCTTCACTCCTGCGGTTACAATACAATACCCATCCATAAAACCGGAATTGCCTGAACGTGAACGTAACCGGCTTTATGTTAACATTGATGATTGTATTGGCTGCGATCAATGTTCAAGGGCTTGCCCGGTTAGTTGTATTACTATAGAAACTGTAAAATCTTTACCTGGTGAAGATCTTGGTAAAACATCTAATGGAAAAAAGAAAGCACTTTGGGTTCCAACATTTACAATTGATTTTGCTAAATGCTGTTACTGTCAACTTTGCGTTTTCCCCTGCCCCACAGAGTGTATTTATATGACTGATGTTTATGAATTTTCTGAATTGCACAGAGAAAATCTTATCTACGATTTTTCAAATCTTACTCCTGAAGAAAGACAGCAGAAAAGAGATAACTTTGCAAAATTTACAGCGGAAAAAGAAGCTGAGAAACTAAAAGCAGCTTCTACTCCAAAACCTGAAATTAAAAAAGATCAGCAAGAGGAAAAATAAATTGAATATGTATGATATAATATTTTATTTGTTTGCTCTGGTTACACTTATATCTGCATTTTTTGTAGTAACTAACAAAAACATTGTTTACTCTGCTTTCTTTTTACTTTTTACTTTTTTTGGCGTCGCAGGTATCTATGTTTTGCTTGGGGCTGACTTTGTTGCAGTTGTACAGCTTATAATCTATGTAGGTGGTATTTTAATTTTACTTCTTTTTGGTGTGATGCTAACAAACAAAATTACCAACGTTGAAATTAAAACTGGTACTATTAATATTTTACCTGCATCGATTGGAGTTGCACTTTTAACAGGTTCATTACTGGCAGCACTGATAAATTCAAATTGGAAAACATTGCCAACAGCAGCGCCGGTTCCAACTACAGCACTTCTTGGTAATATGTTGATTAATGAATACCTTTTAATTTTTGAATTACTTGGAATAATACTTTTGATTGCACTGATAGGCGCAGCATCAATTGCAAGGAGAGGAAAAAATGCTTGAGGTTGGATTAAATCATTTTCTTTTCGTAAGTACATTTCTTTTTTCTATGGGAATTTATGGAATAGTAACACGTAAAAATGCTATTATGGTTTTAATGGGTGTTGAGCTTGTTCTGAATTCTGCAAACATTAATTTTATTGCATTTACACGTTACGGTAACTTTGGGTTAGAGGGACATTTGATTGCATTATTTGTTATAGTTCTTGCCGCCGCAGAGGCAGCAATAGCTTTAGCAATTGTATTGAACATCTATAAAACATTAGCAACTGTAAATATCGATGAAGTGGATAGTTTGAAAGATTAAATATGACTGAAACCGGAATTATAAATATTTCACTTGCAATTCTATTTCTTCCATTACTTGGATTTGTTGTAACTCTTTTACTTGGTAAAAAAGTTAAATCAATCTATCTATTCGAAGTTTTAGTTTTAACCTTAACTTTAATTGCATCAATCGTCGTTGTATTTGCTAAACTCTCCTACTTTATAGATGATAAAATTATTACTGAAATCGAATGGTTTAGATTAAGCGATACAATTTCAATTAAGCTTGGATTTTTAATTGATAATATAACTGTCTTGATGTTGTTTGTAGTTGCACTTATCAGTGCACTTGTACATTATTTTTCAATCGCTTATATGAAAGGCGATGAAAGATATAACAGGTATTTTGCTTATCTGGGTATTTTTACTTTTTCAATGAATGGAATTGTACTTACTCACAACATTTTGATGATGTATATTTTCTGGGAGCTAGTTGGCTTATCATCATATCTCTTAATTGGATTTTGGTTCGAAAAAAAATCCGCTTCAGATGCTGGTAAAAAAGCATTCATAGTAAACAGAGTCGGTGATATCGGAATGTTTGCAGGCATTTTGATTTTGTATTTAACTTATCATACTTTTTCTTTTGAACAAATATTCACTTCAATTTCTGCCGGTAAACTTCCTTTCAATTCCGATTTTTGGTTAACGATGACCGGTATTTTATTATTTATGGGTGCTATTGGTAAATCAGCCCAGTTCCCTCTTCATGTTTGGCTGCCGGATGCTATGGAAGGTCCAACACCAGTTAGCGCACTAATCCATGCAGCTACAATGGTTGCCGCTGGTGTTTATTTAACCATTAGAATTTTCGGTTTGCTTACTGCTGATGCAATGATGTTTGTGGCTATAATAGGAATGTTATCCGCCTTTATACCTGCCACGATTGCACTTACACAAAATGATATCAAAAAAGTTTTAGCTTATTCTACAGTATCTCAACTCGGATACATGGTTATGGCACTCGGTGTTGGAGCTTATAAATTTGCTTTCTTTCACCTTGTAACACATGCCTTTTTCAAAGCTTGCTTATTCCTCGGTTCTGGATCAGTCATTCATGCCATGCATCACGAACAAGATATTAGGAATATGGGCGGACTAAGAAAAAAATTACCATTAACTTATGCAACATTTTTAATTGCTTCACTTGCCATTTCCGGTATTCCATTAACATCGGGCTTTTTAAGTAAGGATGGAATTCTTGCAAGCTCATATGCGTTTGCATCATTAACAGGTAATTGGATATTCCCGGCTGTTGGATTTTTAGTTGCTTTGATGACAGCATTTTATATGTTCCGATTGATTATAATTACATTCCATGGCGAACCAAAAGATCATCATAAATTTGAGAATGCACACGAATCTCCGTTTGTTATGGCAATGCCTTTAGCTGTCTTAGCAATACTTTCAATATTTATTTTTTATACTCCAAATCCTTTCAATGCAGATCAAGGTTGGTTTTTTAGTAAATGGATAAATTCACCAGTTCTATCTGCTCCAAATGAAACACGATTTGATTTTATGAGAAGCACGGCTTCTGAAATTACGAATCCTTCCCATGGTGAGATTACTTATTCAGAAGTTTACACAGAAGCAATGCACGCTGCTCATTATCCGGCTATGATTTTATCTTTAATTGTAGCCCTAACCGGAATCTTTGTAGCATTCATATTTTATCAATGGAAGAAAGTGGATGTTGATAAACTTACAAATTCAATCAAACCTCTCTACACTTTCTCATTAAACAAATGGTATTTTGATGAATTATACGATAAAACCTTTGTTGCAGGTACAATTGGTTTGAGCAAATTCATCGCGTGGTTTGATCTGAAAATAATTGATGGGGTTGTTAACGGATCCGCTGAATTGACAAGAATGTTTGCATTCTTCATTGGCGGATTTGATAGAATCGTTATTGACGGATTTGTAAATCTAACTGCTTATGTAAGTGGTTTTGTTGGTTTAATTTTTAGAAGAATACAGACAGGCAAGGTGCAAACCTATCTTGTTCTTGTAGTTTTTTCGATAATAATTCTGCTCTTTTTATTTAAAGCTTAAAGTTTGAAAAACAGGTATCAGTACAATGAATAATTTTCCAATACTTTCGTTCTTAGCATTCCTTCCCATTTTAGGAATGATAATCGTTTTATTCATACCAAAAAAACAGGAGTTGTCTATAAAGGTTACAACTCTTGTTATAACCGGATTACAGGTTATTTTATCAATAATTCTTTTGATGAATTTTAACTACTCCGCTGGTGGAATTAACGATCCAAATTCTTTTCAGTTCATAGAAAAATTCAGATGGATTGAAATACCGGGTTTTGCCTGGATTGGAAAAATAAAAATAGATTATTTCTTAGGTGTTGATGGATTAAGTACACCACTTGTACTATTAACAGCTATTGTAACTTTTATCGCAACTATCTCATCCTGGAGTATAGATAAATCCATTAAAGGTTATTTTATCATGTTCCTTCTTCTTGATACCGGAATGATGGGCGTTTTTGTTGCGCTTGATTTCTTTCTGTTCTACATTTTCTGGGAATTGATGTTACTTCCAATGTACTTCTTAATTGGTATTTGGGGCGGACCAAGAAGAGAATATGCAGCGATTAAGTTTTTCCTTTACACTTTGTTTGGAAGTATTTTTATTCTATTAGTAATGATTGGATTATATTTCAGTTCGATGGAAACCTTGGCAGATGGGTCAAGAGTATTTACATTTAATTTACTGGAATTGATGAATCCACATAATTATACTCAGTATGGAATTTTATCCCCGCTGAATCCCAATAATCTTCGATTTATAGCATTCATTGCATTGTTTGTTGGGTTCGCAATTAAAATACCAATGTTCCCTTTCCACACCTGGCTACCAGATGCACACGTTGAAGCTCCGACAGCAATAAGCGTTATTCTTGCCGGCGTTTTACTTAAAATGGGAACTTATGGAATATTGAGAGTATCATATCCAATATTTCCTGAACTTACATATCAGTTAAGCTGGTTTATTGCACTCTTTGGAATGATAAATATTATTTATGGTGCTTTGGCAGCTATGGCTCAAAAGGATTTTAAAAAGTTGATAGCTTATTCTTCCATTTCTCATATGGGTTACGTGCTGCTTGGTATGTCAGCACTTAATACGATGGGAATTTCAGGTGCAGTGCTGCAAATGTTTAACCATGGTACAATAACAGCAATGCTCTTCTTAATTGTTGGAGTTGTTTACGATCGTGCACATACCAGAGATCTGGATGCATTTGGTGGATTAGGAAAACAAATGCCAATATATACCGGCTTTGTTACAGTTGCCTTTTTCGCTGCAATTGGTTTACCCGGATTAAGCGGGTTTATTTCCGAGGCACTAGTTTTCCTCGGTGGATTTGGATCGGGAACAACAAGAATTTTAGCTGTTATTTCTACACTAGGAATTTTATTGGGTGCCGGCTATATGCTCTGGACACTTCAGAGAGTTTATTTAGGTCCGTTTAATGAGAAATGGAAATCTCTTACTGATTTAACTGCACGTGAATATTTTATGTTAGTGCCGCTTTCAGCGATTGTAATATTTTTAGGAGTTTATCCTTCACCAATGTTAAACCTGATGAATGCATCCGTTAATCAAATGGTAAAATTTATTAGTGATGCGCAGGTTATTTATAGTTCAATTAAACCTTTTTAATTTTTATTTCTTAAAGTGATTACATTGATATTAAATAATTTATTCGAAAACATTCAGGCAATCTATCCTGAGATAATTTTATCTTTTACTCTTATTGCATTAGTAATTTTCGATTTAATTTTTAATAAGCAAAAGAAGTTTCTACCATTTATATCAATAATCGGATTAGCTATAACTTTTATTTTTGTACTGTTTGAGTTTGGAACTTCCAGAGCGGCATTTTCATTTTCTGAAACTAAATCATTTCTTTCCGTTGATAGTTTTTCTGCATTCTTTAAAATATTAATTCTAATCGCATCAGTTTTTATTGTTCTGTTTTCAATGTCTTCAAAAGAAGTGGAATCCTGTCCTGATAGACATGGCGAATATTATTCCCTTATGCTTGGAATGATCATCGGGATGTTCTTTCTTGTTTCAGCAAATGATTTAATCTTAATTTATTTATCAATTGAATTACTTTCTTTATCATCTTATGTGCTTGCCGGATTTGTTAAAAACTCTGTACGTAATAGTGAAGCATCTTTAAAATATGTTATTTATGGTTCTGCTTCATCAGGTATAATGTTATTTGGAATTTCTATTCTTTATGGAATAACAGGCAGTACAAATCTTTTCGAAATTAATTCAGTTCTCCGGTTTCCTGATATTCCCGACATTACATTTTTAATTTCGGTCATAATGATTTTTGCTGGCATTGGATTTAAAATCTCAATTGTACCATTCCATTTCTGGACACCTGATGTTTATGAAGGAGCTCCTATTTCTATTACTGCTTTTCTTAGTGTTGCAAGTAAAGCTGCCGGATTTGCAGTTCTTATAAGATTTATTAAAATCACTTTTGCAGAAAGTCTAAGCAAAGCCGGTTACTGGCAGCTTATCCCTTATATTGATTGGCGGGCACTTTTAGTAGTATTCTCGATCATAACAATGACTTTTGGAAATTTTGCTGCACTCTGGCAGGATAATTTAAAGAGAATGTTAGCTTATTCAAGTATCGCACACGCAGGATATTTAATGCTTGGTGTTGCTGTATTATCAGATCAGGGATTGATTGCAGTATTGGTTTATTTCTCAATCTACTTGTTTATGAATCTTGGCGCTTTCTTTATTGTTATGTTGATCGCAAATAAAATTGATTCGGAAAATATTGATGATTACAAGGGACTGGGTTATTCAATACCCTTCCTCGGAACCGCACTTGGAATATTTTTAGTATCACTTACCGGATTACCGCCTACTGCAGGATTTATCGGCAAATTATATTTATTCATTGCACTTGTTGATGCAAAAATGATTGTAGTTGCAATCATTGCCTTATTGAATACCGTTGTTGCTCTATATTATTACATCCGTGTGCTAAGAGCATTGTTTTTGGTTAGGACCGATAAGCATGTAGAGATTGAAATATCTCCACTTAATTTTGTAATAGTCTTAGTTCTTCTCGCTCCAACTTTGTTATTGGGTGTTTATTTTACTCCTCTTATAAATCTAGCTAAAGAATCTATTCAGCTATTAGGTTTTTAGAATTATTCTGATGTTGCAATTATCTTTTGTAATTCTTAAGTTTATACACGACTAATTTAGTCTTATTTATGCTTAAGTTATCCAAAAAATCAGAATATGCATTTATGGCAGCCAAATATATGGCTATAAATAATCATGGCAGTTATGTAACTGCTAAAGAAATTTCGGAAAGCTATAAGATTTCGTTTGAACTGGTTGCTAAAGTTTTACAAAGCTTAGTAAAAAGTGATTTGGCAATATCTTTTCAAGGTGCAAAAGGTGGATATACCCTTAAAAAAAATCCAATTGAGATTTCACTTATAGATTTAATTAAGGCAGTTGAACCGAATTATCAGATAACAGATTGCTTAAAAACAGATGCAACTAAAAAAGATTGCAGTCGTATCAATTGTTGTGAAATTAGAGATCCATTGATCGAAGTTCAGAAAAAAATAGACAAAGTGTTTGAAGAGACAAAACTATCGCAGATTATTTGAATTTAATTTGCAATAAATTTATAGCCAGAGAATGTTTATATTTATAACCAAAACTAATTAACAAAATACATTAACATCAAAAACCAGACTAACAATATGAGCAATAAAAATATTCCAGAACTTTTTGAAGAACTAAAAAATAACAATCAGATATTTTTGAATTACCTAAGAGCTAAGTTCCCATTATTCCACAATTCAAATTTCTTTTCAAAGGATTTACAATACGGAATTATGGGGTATTTCGAGAAAAAAGGCATCAGTATAAATTATGAAGTAGCTGAGGAACTTTCTAAGCTTCTTTCTGATTATTATGTTAATCAAGGTGTTTTTACAAAAACCAGCCAACAAGGTTGGAAAGTAAATTATCCGGAGTTTGTTACTTCGAAACCCGGTGATCCATTTTCATATTAATCTGTTAAATAGTTTATTATTGCACAGTATTAAGATTATGATTTTATAGCAAATTAAATGTTAAACTAATAAATTGATAAAGGTGTTTTATGAGCAACACACAAATTGATTCGGAAATAACAATTACTGAAAAAGCCGTTAGTGAAATAAAAAAAATAATGGAAGAGAATAAAGTGCCATCAGAATATGGCTTAAGAATTGGCGTTAAGGGCGGCGGATGTTCAGGTTTAACCTATACTCTTGGATTTGATCCCTCCACCCGTGAAGGTGATACTCTTATTGAATATGATGGTATAAGATTATTTGTTGATGGAAAAAGTCTTTTTTATTTATCAGGTACACAATTAGATTATTCAAACGGATTAAACGGAAAAGGATTTGTATTTAATAACCCCAACGCAACCAAAACCTGCGGGTGTGGCGAATCTTTCGGTGTTTAACAAATCAGGAGATATTTATGCAAAGAAGAAAATTTCTCTATGCTTTAGGAACAATTCCTATTGTATCTGCTTTAGGTAAAGTTGATGATCACTTACAAAATTTTTCAAACAAAATAAGGAGTAAAAATACAATGGCTAAATTTGAATTGCCCAAACTTCCATATGCTTACGATGCGCTGGAACCTTACATCGATAAGATGACAATGGAAATACATTATACTAAACATCACAATGCTTATGTTACAAATCTCAACAAAGCTGTTGATGGTACCGAGCTCGAAGGTAAAACGCTCGAAGAGTTATTTGCAATGGCTTCCAAAGTTCCTGCAGCAGTTAGAAATAATGGCGGCGGACACTGGAATCATTCACTTTTCTGGACTCTGATGAAACAAAATGGCGGTGGTAAACCTACAGGTAAAGTTGCTGATGCTATTAATTCTACATTCGGGAACTTTGATGAATTTAAGAATAAATTCAGTACTGCGGCTGCAACAAGATTTGGTTCTGGTTGGGCCTGGTTAGTTGTACAAAATGGTAAATTGGTTGTATCCTCAACTCCAAACCAGGATAATCCTTTGATGGATGTTGCTGAAGTAAAAGGTACACCTATATTAGGATTAGATGTTTGGGAACATGCTTACTACTTAAAATACCAAAACAGAAGACCTGAATACATTGAAAACTGGTGGAACGTTGTGAACTGGGATAAGGTTAATGAGCTTTATTCAAAAGTATAATTTATTATAATTTCTTTCATCACTTTTTTTGTGATTTAAAAAGTAAAATGTCATTCAACTTTTATTGAATGACATTTTTTATATCTACTTTACAAAATATTATAATAGGTTACATGCCGATATATTAATAAATATTATTCATTAGAGTATTTTTCCCTAACGTTTAATCTATTTATGGCCCTGGCAAGTGCTGCTCTTGCACGTAAAACATTTGTTTCACTTGTTTTATTTGCCAGTCTTTCTTTGGCACGTTGTTTTGCTTTTTCTGCCCTTTCAACATCTATATCACTAACTGATTCAATAGAATCTGCCAGAACAATAATTTCATTATCAAGTACTTCAATCGTACCGCCTGCAGTTGCATAGTAATTATTTTTTGAGTCAGGCAGTTCAACTTTAATCATTCCAATTTCAAAAGTACTTACTATAGGTGCGTGATTTTTTAAAACCTGAAAACTTCCCTTCGTCCCTGGAACAGTAATAGATTTTATCTCACCTTTAAAGACAGATTTAGAAGGAGTTACGATATCAAGAGTTAATTCATTCATAATCATTATTAAGCCATTTGCTTAGCATTTTCAACTGCTTCTTCAATAGTACCAACATACATAAAAGCGGATTCAGGAAGCTCATCATATTTACCGTCAATAATTCCTTTGAATCCTCTAATGGTATCTTCCAACTTAACATACTTCCCTGCTTTTCCCGTAAAAGCTTCAGCAACGTGGAAAGGTTGGCTGAAAAATCTTTGGATTCTTCTTGCGCGCCTAACTACAATCTTATCTTCGTCTGATAATTCATCCATACCAAGTATGTTAATAATATCTTGTAAATCTTTATAATGTTGAAGAATTTCTTTGCAGTTTTTTGCAACATCATAATGTTCTTGTCCTAATATTCCGGGTTCCAAAATTCTTGAAGTAGAATCCAGAGGATCAACTGCGGGATAAATACCAAGCTCGGAAATTTGTCTGCTTAATACTGTTGTTGCATCAAGATGGGCAAACGCTGCAGCAGGAGCAGGATCAGTAAGGTCATCTGCAGGGACATAGATTGCCTGTACGGATGTTATAGAACCTTTATCAGTTGAGGTAATCCTTTCTTGTAAAGCGCCCATTTCTGTTGCGAGATTTGGCTGATAACCAACCGCTGAAGGCATTCTTCCTAAAAGTGCTGATACTTCTGAACCCGCCTGAGTAAATCGGAATATATTGTCGATGAATAGTAAAACATCTCTTTCTTCCTCATCTCTAAAATATTCTGCAATAGATAAAGCGGTTAAAGCTACTCTCAACCTTGCTCCCGGTGGTTCATTCATCTGACCGAATACTAAAGCTGTTTTATCAATAACACCAGACTCTTTCATCTCAAGCCAAAGATCATTTCCTTCACGGGTTCTTTCTCCAACACCAGCAAAAACTGAAAAGCCGCCATGTTGTTTAGCAATATTATGAATTAGTTCCTGGATAATTACTGTTTTGCCAACTCCTGCACCACCAAATAATCCTGTCTTTCCGCCTTTGCTATAAGGTTCCATCAAATCGATAACTTTAACACCTGTTTCAAACATTTCTGTTTGGGTAGATAAGTTTTTAAATAAAGGCGCTGGTCTATGAATGGGATATCTTTTCTCTGCCTTAATTTCGCCCAACCCGTCAATCCCATCACCAACAACATTTATCAATCGTCCTAAAGTAGTTGGACCAACTGGTACCATAATTGGGTTTCCTGTATCAAAGCATTCCATTCCACGCACTAAACCATCGGTGGAATCCATTGCAACGGCTCTAACTCTATCTTCACCAAGATGCTGTTGCACTTCAACTATCAAATCTTCTTTTTTACCTTCAGTAGAAGTTCTTGGAATTTTGACTGCATTAAAAATTTTTGGAAGATGGTTTTCTTCAAATTCGATATCAACAACAGGTCCAATAATTTGAATTATTTTACCAATTAAATCGCTCATTCTTATTCCTTATTTATTGATTTTTGAGGTGTAAAATTATAGAATCAACCCTACTTAAACAAACTTTTAATCTATTTACTTAAGCAGTACCATCTTCTTCGAAACTGAGAAATTATCTGTTTTTAGGCGATAAATATACATTCCGCTTGCTAAATCATCTGCTTTAAAATCAATTGTAATTACTCCGGCAGGAGCTAAATCATTATAGAGAGTTTTTACTTCCCTACCCAAAATATCAAATAAAATAAGTCGCACTTTCTGAGATTTTGGAATTTCAAATTTTATGGTTGTGCTTGGATTAAAAGGGTTCGGATAATTTTGATGTAATATAAATTCTGTAGGAATTTTGGTCTTATCCTCATCAACACCCGTTGTATAAATTTTAATAGAATCTTTACCGCCGGCTTCATAATATCTGGCTGCGAATTCTTGCAAATATAAATTGGCAATTTTATCATCCTGAATAATCAATGTGTTTTCATTATTACTATTTTCCGCTGATGAAGACCAATTATGTGAGCCAGTAATTAAGTATGGTTTATATCCGATTGGCTCAGCATCAATTACTGCATATTTATGATGAAGCAATCCGGTAGAAAATCCTTTTAATCTGATATCAACACCATTAGCAAGTAAATATGGATATTGAGTTCCGGTATCAGTGTCGTTGCTTAAAACTAATCTGGTTTTACAATTCCTATTTTTAGCAGCAATAACTGAATCTGCTAAATCTCTTCGGGTAATAGTCATTACTGCCCCATTTATTGATTTTTCAGCTTTACCTAATGCTTTACCAATTTGATAATTTGTTCCATCACTTGGGCTAAAATAACTTTGGACCTTGATACCACCAATTACAAAGTTGTGAGGTGTGTTGTTCAATTTACGAGAACCAAATCTTGAATTTTGTGCATTCGGTGTATCTGTATCACTTCCCCACTCTTCTTCAAATTCTGTAGTATATGCACCAGCTAATGCTACATCCTGAATGAAAAGTAAATTCTGGCTGTCATCATTTGTCCCTGGATCAGTTGGATTCCATGAACCTGTAATTACCCAAACACTGTCAGGTGCACCATTACGGTAATCAATAATAAAAAATTTGTTATGATTAAGCCCGCTTCCGTCATTATTCCCAAACGTATCATCGATAAATGGAATGCCATTATTTCTTAAAGTATTCCATGGGGCTGTATTTTTATTATCAAATTCTCCAATTGCTCTGATCTTAACACCACGATTTTTAGCATTCAATAAAGCTGTTGCAACATTGGCACCAACAGTTCCGCTTAAGCTATAAAGTGATAAATCGATGGAACGTTTTGCATTATTTATTTTTTGAATTAATAGACTTGTAAAGTCAGCATTTCCAACAGCATTAATTCCAGCCGAGACACTGTAGTTTACATCTTTATTGAAGAATACATTGATTTCTCCAGTTGTAGGAAAATCAGAAGTTGTACTGCTGATGATATTCCCTGAAAAACTTGTATCAGAATTAGCTACTGAAAAAGCTTGTAAATTATATATATTTGCAGTGTTTAGACCACTTACTGTAATGTTATGAATAGTGGTTAAATCATTATCTGGTTCAATTACTCCTAGCTCGTAATTAGTAGTCTTGCCATATCTGACTCTTGAAGTTCCCGGATTAATTGTGTGCCATTCCAATGTAATTGAGTTTGGCATAAGTTCAACTTCTTCAGGATATCTGTCTATAATAGGACCTTTAGAAATGATATCGGATAAAAATCGTGGCATCAATTGATATCCACCAATAAAAGGAAGTGCAGTTTTATATTGGCTTAAAATTCCCACCATATCAAACCTACCGGCAGGAGCAACTGTACCAATTATTTGAGTATCATTATCAATTCTAATTTGCACTGTATCAGATAGGTTTGACCCAGTTAACATATAATTTTGATAGGCCCAATTACTAACAGCATTTCCATTTAAATCCCTAACCAAAACGGCGTTAACACGAACAAGCCTGCCCTCATAATTCTCAATACCATCTATACCATCACCGCTTAACATTAGAGGACTTACAAGCAATGGTTCAACTGTGTTGCCACTGCTAATTATAGAATGTAAAGTTGGGAGTTCTAATTGATTTAATCCACTGAATTGAGTGATTGTGCCTGAAACAAGCACCTCATCCCCAACTTGAACTGCATTTGAAAAACCCGATCCATAGATAGAAATGCCTGCACTATTATCTTGTATATAACTTGGACTGCCAAATTGATTACTTACCGTAACTATTCCTCTTATTGTAACTAATTCACCTAAATGAATAGCCACACCATTCGGATAATTTTCTTTTGCATCTGCTATTGGTATTGGTGCACCATAAACTGTTAAAATTGGTGTGGGACTTACATTATCAATTTGTGAATCAATACCGGATTGAAATAAAAATTTATACTTGCCTGTAAAGAAAGGAGTAGTAACATCAGAAATTGATATCAAAACTGAGTCATTAGTAAAATTAATATTTGTAAAAAGGATGGTATCTGCATTTACTTCTGTTGTTGCTGTAAAATTTGTGATGGCAACGTGCGAAATATTCTGAGACCAGGAAAAACCTGCGGGAATAATAATTTTTAACTTATTTATATTATACAGAGATTCTTTTTTATAACTAAAAGATAGATTGATTACGGAATCACCTGTTACTACTTTCGGATTTAATGTAACGCTACCGGAACCTTCTACACGTGCTCTTAATGAAGTTATCCAGTTAATATTATTTGTGGTATTACCAACACCCATTGTAGGCGTTCCATTCTGAGTCCAATTCGTGGTATTAGTCAATTTTGAAACATCATCTTCTTTAAAGAATGTAGATGTATTGCTTGTCGATGAACCGGTAAAATGGACTTTAGGGCTTGGTAAACTATTGGCATTAGCTGAGCCCCAGGATACACCAAATATGTGAGTCTGAGAACTGTTACGAATTTGAACAGCATCTGAAGCACCTGCAAATGAAAAAACATTCCCTGAAAAATATAGTGCATTATTTGATTTAACTATTAGTAAATAATCACTTGGGTCTAGATCTTCTAAAAATGTATTTTCAGCTTTGCCTACTACAATGATGGTTCCTTTTTTTAGATTACTCCATAATGAATTATTTGTAAATACCAACGGCTGTTGGGCGACTCCAGCACTACTAAAATCTCTTATGTCCCATCCTCTTAAATCAACCCCATCATTAACAACTAATAATTCAACCCATTCATCACTGGCGCTTGAATTATAGATTTCATTAATTATTATTGATTGTGGATAAATAGAGATTGTAAGAAGCATCAAAACAAACAGTACACCTTTTAAATTTTTCATTATAAATCCGTTGATAATTTGAATCTTAATATTTGATTTTTTACAGCATCTAAAACGTATAATACTCTATTAAAATACGCTACTGCGCTGGGCTTGTTAAAAATTGCAGAGCCACCGAACGACTGAAGTTCATTACCCGATGAGTTAAATTTAAATACGCTGTCCTTTCCAGCATCTGCTATATAGATATTTCCTGATTGGTCTAAACAAGAACCAACGGGGTTCAAAAATCTGTTCGGTTTAACAAAATCTACTCCATCTCTTGGATTAAATTGACTAACATATTTTTCTTCAATACCTGATGAATAAAAATGGAACCATTGTGCTTTAAAACTTGATTCACCTGATAAAGTTGCAATAAAATCCATATTATTTTTGTTAAAAGATGTCATACAATTTATTCCGTTTGCAGAAATCAAACCCTGACTTAATGGATCAATAAAAGGAACGCGTTCAATGGTAAGTGTATCCCCATCTGAAGGGACTAAAATATCACCACCCGCTGCTAATTTCTTTGGGGCAATTTTGAAAATAGAATTATCAGGATTAGAAACACTCGAGTTGTTCGGTCCTGTTCTGGCAACAAAAAATGAATTATCATAAAATACCGTTACAGCAGTGTAACGTCTTTGGACATTAAAATCAACATCTCTGATTGGAAGTATTCTGGTAACTTTTGCATTTTGAATCTGATGCCCGGCGGAGAAAAGATCTATCTTATAAATTGCACTATAAGTTACGTTTGCAGTATCAAAATCGGCGCAAACAATCAGGTTTAATCTATAATCTTGTGCAATCGCAATGGGTCTTTTAATCGGCAGACTTCCATGAACTATTCCTGCAATATCAATCATAACAATTCTATTATTATCAGTATCGCATACATAAATAAAAGGTTCCTTACCCATTAACATGGCCTGAGGATTGTTGAAACCTTTTAATGGTTCGCCGGTTTGAATATAGAGTGTATCTCCACCAATATTCACATTATTATTGTATGCGCTAAACTGATTGATATCAAATTTATCAGAACATCCTGCAATTATAATTGCGATAAGAAATACTGCAAAAAATTTCTTCATTAGATTAAGTTTTTTAATTAATTGATTAAGATTCATATCATCAAAAAAAGTTGATTAGAATTAAATAATATTTATAAACCAAGTATAATAGAAAATCGATGTGCTGAACCTAATCTGGTAAAGTTGGCAAATGCATAATCAACACTAACATTAGCAATGTTAATTGGGAGATTAATTCCTGCGCCGAATGAATAATTTTGTTCATCCACATTAAATTTATATCCGCCTCTGGCAAAGAACATTTTGTTCCAGACGTATTCAAGACCTAAAGATAAGTTTTCACTGTTATCATTCGGATGATTAAGTTGTATGGAAGTTGTTATTTTATTTTCATCATCCTGATAAGGTTCGAAGGCAAAACCAATTCTAAAAATTGTTGGTGGTGAAAATGCCTGCCAATCTGATTTAGATCTTTTACCTATAAGAACAACTTCTCCATCAGGTGCAAGATTATTTCCAAAATTTGATACTGTTACTGCAAAACGGGTTGTTCCTAATCCTGTCCAATAATAAGTACCAAGATCAATCATAATACCACGCATTTTTAGAACGTCCAATGTTTCTTCGATATAACGAATTGTTCCGCCAAAGCTAAACTGATCTGTCATTTTTCTTGAATAGGAAATTGCCAGACCAAGATCACTGAATCCAAAGTATTCGCCGGTTCCAAATGGCGCAAACTCTGTCGTTACTTTCATATCTTGCATTGAAAGTGAAGTTAAAGAAACTCCAAATGTATTTGCATCATCAAGGTGATAAACGGCTCCTAAAAATTCATGATTGATATCTACAACCCAATTATTATGTGAAAAAATAATTTGGTTATCTTCAAACTGTGATAATCCGGCAGGATTCCAATATAAAGCAGATGCATCATTAGCGACTGCAATGAAGGCATCACCCATTGCAGTTGCTCTTCCGCCAACTCCAATTTTTAGAAACTGTGCAGTAGATATTCCTGCTCGCTGACCACCAAGCATAGGAAAAAGTTGGGGTTTAATTTCTGCAAAAGTAATTATTACTAATAAAAATGTTATTAAATATTTCATATTAAAATCTCAAACTCACGCCAATTTTTATATTTCTACGAGTTAAATATCTTGCCGGATTGTATGGATAAGGTGAAATCGGTGCTTGTAAATCAGGATATAATGGATCATTCCAGCCCAGAGGAGTTGGATCACCATATTCATAAGCTCTACCAGTTACCGGATTTATTATAGCTGAATTTTTAGTATCGAGTAAGTTGTTTATTTCGACAAAGAAAGAAAATTTCAATTGGCTTATTGAAAAATATTTCTCAAAATTCAAATCAATCCAGAACCAATTATCACCTATTTTACTGTTACGATCATACTTGCTGCTTTCATATTCCGGTCTTCCTGTTTGCGAAGAAATTCCTGTAAAAACGACAGGCGTATATCTTTTACCCGATTGAAATTGACCTCTGATTGAAAGATTGTAATCATCAAGTATTCCATTGCCAAATCCGAATAATGCATTGTTTTTTTCAACATAAAAATTAGTTGAAACAGATGCATTAATCGGGCGATCCCAACTCATATATAATTCTTTTACAGATTCATTAATATCACCTCTTAAAACAAGAACGCCTTCATCCGGTGAAGTGCTCTTACCGGTAACAATCGAGTATGTGAAATTAGCTGAACCCGAAAACCATTTCCCTATTCGTTTTCTGTACTCAACTTCAACTCCTCTTGATCGTGCATAATCAGAATTAACGTAAGTTGTAAAGCTGCGCGATGAAAGTCTTACGGAAGAAATTATTGCAGTCCTTGTGCTTACATAATCAAAAATATCTTTATAATAAGCTGTTATCGTTAAAACATCATCATTAGAAAATTGAGTTTTTAATCCAAGTTCATAGGCAACAGTTGTTTCAGGATTAAGATTTGGATTTCCAAATTTCTGAAATGATGATTGTGCACTAACCGGATCCAGTTTTGCATAAACAAATTGCGGATTAGGCCATTTACTGAAATGTCCATAAGAGAAAAATAATGTTTGATTATCTGAAACCGGATGTGATATACCAAGACGAGGGCTTAATCTTGCTTTGAATCTTCTATCACCGAACCAACCAAAAGTATCATTTTTATAATTTATTCTTGTTTCATCCGGAATAGTAATTACATCAGGATTATTTATTGCATCATCAACATATTTACCCGGAAACCAGTAATCTAAACGCAGACCAAAATTTAATATCATACCGGAAAAATTAATGTTATCTTGCGCATAAAATGATCCCAGTGCAGGCCGAACTTTGTAGATATCATTATTAAATCCAAGTTCTCCCACCCATGGTTGATAAATATCAATCGACTGCATTTCCTGAAACTTAACTTCAAATCCTGCCTTAAATTTATTTTTCTCATCAAAAAAGCTGGTTAAATCACCGCGTAATGAATACTCCTGCACATAATGATCATGCCAGGTATCAGGATTACCAATATCCCAAAAACCATCACCTGGAATTATACCAATTGTATCACGATTTGTATTATAGTACTCAATCGGAAAATTTGGAATATCAAGATGCTCATTATATTGATACCATTGCTTGCCGTTTGCATCAGCTCTTAAATGAGTAAAGAAGTAATTAAATTTTAATTCATAAAATGTTTTTGGATTTAATGTATGAGTTACACCAAAAGTTTGATAGATATTGCTGTGAGTATATGTATTTGCACTATCAAGTATTCTTTGATACGCATATTGATAACCCGGACTTGGTTCAACATACTCAAGATTCGATTGTAATGATTGCGAATTTTGATTGATGTTTACTGATTGATTTACTGAATAATTAAATTTTAATGTTGGTGAATATTTATAAGTTAACTTGCCCATCCAAAACCAGTTATTCTCTGCGCGTGGTGCAAATTTTGAACCGTGAAAAATAGAGGAATAAACTTTATTTGCGGTAGCTTTATAATAACCCTGTGTAATTCCATCGCTGATGCCAGCATAAAAATTAGCGAAGAAGGATAACTCTCCGGGAATTTTTAATCCAAGCTCCGGTAAAATATAAGTAGTTATCGGTTCAGGTCCGCTAAAATTAGCTTCAAGTATATCTGTATTAAAAATATGGTAAGATGATCTGTCTTTTAAATGATCAGTTTTATATGAAATTGATCCGTGATATCTATCTCCACCTTCACGTGTTCGCACATTTACAACGCCTGATGTTGCCTGACCAAACTCTGCATTATAACCGCCGGTTATAACTTCAACCTCTTCAATGGAATTAGCACTGAGTTGAAGGCCGAACCCTGTTCCCGCAAGCGGATCTTGTACTGAAACTCCATCAAGTAAAAACGCATTCTCGTATGATCTGCCACCGCGAATATGAATTTCATTATCAGATTTGACTACACCTGCCTGCAAACTAACAAGATCAGTAATGTTTTCAACGATGGAAGACGCGATATCTTCTTTCGAGATAGTTCTTTTGCTTTGAGTTTCCTCAACATCAAGTAATGGTTTTTCACCAACAACAATAACATCCTGCCCAAGAGTTAATACAGTTTCCTCAAGTTCAACATCAATTTTTTTATTTTGACCTGAAGAAATTTGATATCCGGTAAGTTGAACAGATTTATAACCGATTAAGGAAATTTCAATAGTATAAGTTCCGGGATTGATTGCAGGTATAGTAAACTTTCCATTTATATCAGTGGCTGCGCCGTAATATGTGCCTTTAAGAATTATATTAACGCCGGGTAAAGTTTCTCCGGTTTTCTTATCTATAATTTTGCCTGATATTGTGCCGGTTTGCGCATTTAATTGAACGATTGAAATTAAAATTAAAAATATTATTAAATGAAATTTTTTCATCAATAAAATTAAATTAAATGATGAAACTGATTGGTATAAATTATTCATTCTTAAATGGATGTTCATAAAGTTAAATTAAAATCATTAAATAAAACTTTTCTTAATAATTTCTGAATGCTTCCCGGTTTACCATTAATCCTCTGTAAAGGTGCACCGATATAAAATAAATTTTTACCACTATTTTCAAATCCGATGTAACCTTTAAGTTCACCATTTGGGAAATAGTAAAGTGGAGTAACGCCAAGACTTTTAAGTTTAAATGCTCTTACTCTTGCAAAAGATCTGTTCGACATCAGATTAGGATAATTTAAGGAATCCTTTGAAGCAACTAAGGTATTTAAAGAAATACTGGATCTGTAATAACTTGAATCGGTTTCAATCGGTAAAAATCCTTCTATCTGCAATAAGTCAATCGTTTGGGGGAATTGCATTGATAAAAATAATTTTCCACCTGCTGCATTATAATTTTGAACTGCAAAGTTTGCAAGATTTAATGAAGGATCATTATCAGTGTACCACAAAACAGCATCGTATAACTTTATTGTTTCTAAAAATGTTGTGTTTAAGTAAGGGAATTTTGATACCTGTAAATTTAGTATATCATATTTGTTAGTAAATCCTAAGCTATCCATCATCTGAAGGTAAAAACCTGCGGCATCATCAACTATCTTATAATCATCAACAATTAGCAATTTGCCTTTTGGCTTTTTAACATACCATGTATGAGTTGAATCCGGCAAGGATATCCATTTGGATTTAGCACTTGAAATATCTTCTGCCTGAACAAATATCTTGTTATTAGAATTGTAAATTAAACCAGGTAGTTTTACTGGTGCTAAATTACTCGGATTTCCATCTATCAGTATGTCTAACAATGGATTATCATTTACAAAATCTTTGGTCTTAACCGTAATAGTTCTGACCCCGCCATTTAAATAAATAGCATTAGCTGTATCGTTTAAAGCAATTTTAATTCTTGTAATTGTTTCATCGCCATCAATATCAGTAACGTTCCAACCAAAAGACATTGCAGGGAAAGAAGTATCGGGAATTGTGCTTAGTACATTCCATGAAATTACAGGAGCAGAATTTTTAATCGGTAGCAAAAGAGTTGCTGGATTTGGATCAATTAAACCAATATCAATAAATGGTTCACCCTCATCCCATTTCCCGTTATGATTTCTATCTGTATAAGGTTCGGGTCCATAATTGATATTATTCTGAAAAATTTGAGTATCGTACTTACCATTTCCACTATTATCAACCGCCGAGATTCTAAAATCAAAAGTTGTATCAACTGCACCAATTTTTAATTCGAATAAACTATCATTCTTTGCTGTGAATGCCCAATGAACTCCATCAAACGAAAAATAAAATCCGATTACTATTCCATCAGGATCGTCTCCTGTCCAATGTAGTCTAATTTTACTTGGTTGTTGAGTAATACTTTCATCAGGTTGAAGAAATATTTTAGTAGTTGGTGGTTGGTTTGCAACCGGGTTATTAGGCATTTCATCATAACACGATACTAATGAAAATAAAAGTACGAGTCCCGCTAAACTCAGCCAAACAGCTTTTTTAAGAAGCTCAACTTTAATATTCATAAAATTAATGTTCTGAATAAACGATAATATTTTTTTTCTGACCAAAATAATTCTACCTAAAAAACTTCAAAATATTTTATTGACCCAAGTTAACAGCTTGTTATTGTAAACTTTTAAAACGCTTCTAATTCTTAAGCTCTTTCTTTTTAAGAGGCAGTATCAAAAGTCTAAAAATGTCAATGCGATCCCGATAAAGTTGGGAGAAGTAATCTTTCAAATTTAAAGTTTAATTGAGATCACTTCGTCCCGACACGTCGGGACTCGTGATGACAAATTTACTCTTGAGATAAACCCTTTACACCTTATTTCATCAGCATCATCTTTTTAACTATAGAAAAGTTATCACTTTTAACGCTATAGAAATAAACTCCCGATGAAAGTCTTGATGCGTCAAAATTAACTTTGTAATTACCCGGTGATTGAACATCATTTACAAGTGTGGCAACTTCCTGCCCAAGCAGGTTGTAAATTTTTACAGATACAAATCCCTCCTGAGGAATAGAATAAGCAATTATTGTGGAAGGATTAAATGGATTCGGATAATTCTGTTCAACAACAAATTTATCAGGAATACCATTTTTATCTTTGTTAGCATCTACATTCGAAACGTATCCTGTTATATCATCATCTTTTCTGGGAGCTAATTTATAATAAGCGTGTGTATAACCAAGAACTCCAACAACTTCACCAAATCTATCCCCTTTTGCTACGAAGATATAATTAGGTTTAGAAATAAAAGATGTATTCCATCCATTATGATAATGTGTGTTTCCATCAGACCAGATAAGACGTGTATGCGGCAGCGTTCCATCATTTACATAAGATTCACCAAAATTACTTGTGCCATCAGCATTTAAACTATCAATAACAATATTTTGATACTTAACCAGAGTGCCATTCCATTTTTCTGCGGTTAAAGCACCTTGTAGATTTACACCAATTTCATTCGTTGATAATAATTGCGGTGCTGGCAAAGTATTATTTGAAGAAAGAACCTGTATGTTTGTGATAGAGTCAATCTTCGTTCCAAGACTACCAAGCATAACAGTTCCTGAAACTGAAACACGATCACCTCTATGCAGATTTAATATTGCATTAGAGTTGGCACCGATAGTTCCTAATAAAATTCCGCTCCAGGGACCACCAACGTTTTGAATATAAATACGTGGTGGATTTGTTCCGCCTCTGTTTATGCTGCCCGGTATATCAGAAGTATCCGATATAACAACACCTTCAATATTTGAAACTCTAAAATTATTATAAGCGCTGTATGCACTTACAAATGGTGTGTAGCGAACATCCTGAATAGTTAACTGCCTGTTTAATACTAAATAAAAATATCTATTGGTATTTATGTTTGCCGGATTTAATACGCTTGTTCCATTTAGATCTGTTGCTTTTACATAATAATCAACTAATGCGGAATCTAATGCAACTCCGGGAATTGTTGCGGAATAAATTGAATCCGCTATTGTGTTCGTCATATCTAAGGAATCTAACGCACCCTGATTTACTCTATAAAATAATTTTACACTTTTAATCCCTGCCTGAACACCTTTTGCTAAGCATTTAACTGTTACAGGAAGATTTGATGTAACTAATGCAACGTTTCTTACAACATTACTTACAGAAGGTGGAGTAACGAGTGCTGGGCCTAAATCTTCCGGATACAATGGCACTATCCAATAATCTACACCAACAGTTGCATTAGATCTCATAGTTAAAACGCCGCGGATATATGATAAGTAAGTTCCATTTACTGGTGATTGATAAGTTGGTCTTATACCATTTGAATTCATTTTAAAATATGTTGATTGTGCATAAGCCATAACATATCTACCATTGCCATCATTTATTTTAAAGTTACCGGAAGTTGAAGAAGTCCCAGTAACTCTATCTGAGGTTATAAGATCATGATTTTCATCAGCTTTAATTTCAACATATACGCCCTGATATTTTCTCATAAAGTAATTACCTTTTGTTGGACTGGAAAACAAACTGTCAAGTGTTAGCTGAATAGGGTCCGGTCTTTTAGGTAAAGTTTCAATTTCTTCAATTGGAATCGGACTTGGAGCTGTAATGAGAACTAATTCCGTTGTTGTATAGTATTGTGTTACAATTCCAGTAAATTCATATACAGTTGCAGTATCAGCCAGATCAATTAAAGTTTGTTGAGCAGCGGCACTGGTAGTATCATTCTGCAAAATCTGGATTCCACCCCATTCCGGATTATCTTTATCTTGGATATAACAAGCCCAGCGTGCACCTGCCCAAATTACAGGTCTTCGATCTCCAACCCCGGGTTGATTAGAACCAACGACAGTTCGAACAGTAACTACTCCTCTTACTCGCACTGTATCACCAGCTAATGGAGTTGGGGGCAAACTTGGTAGTAAAGAATCTGCGATATAATTAATATCATGCAATGTCACTAAAGGATAGGTTTTTTGTGCAAATGAAATTTTTGTAAACATTACAAAAAATAGAATCGGCAGCCATACCATTAGTGAAGTGAAAAATAATTTGTTTTTCATATTGTGCTCCATTTATATGAATTATTTAATTACTAAAAACTTTCCCGTTTTAATATTACCGGTTTTACTGTTTTTAACAGTAAATAAATATAAACCCGTGGCAATAGCTTGATCATTATCAGTGATAAGATCCCAAGCATGCTCACCACCGGCAAATTGCTGTTTACCATCACTGGCATATTGTTCAAACCATCGGATATTACTTCCATTCTGTGATGAACTATGTTCCATTTTTTTTACAATATCGCCGGCTAAAGTATAAATAGTAATTTCACATTCAGCGGGAAGATTATAAAAATAAATTTTTCTTAATCGTTCGGAACTTCCATCCCATAAAGCTGTTCCGTAGTACGGATTTGGATAAACACCAACTTCGGTATCTTCATTTTCATCGGGAGGTGTTCCCGGAATAATTCTTTTAATATTTGCCAGGAGACTCGACTCAAGAGGTTCCAGATTATTTACTAAATCACCTTTATCAAATGCAGTTACAGTAAATAAATACTGCCAACCATTTAAGAGATTAGGGACTTCAATTTTGTAGTAATATTTAGTAGTGTCATTTGGAAAGGTAACCGGCTCCTTAAGTTCTGCAATACTAAATCCTGTATTAAATCCAGTAGTGCCGGCAGTGTCCAACTGTGTCATTAAAACCAATGACTTAAGAATATCCTGTTTATCTGTAAGATCAAATCCGGTTTGTGTTCGATAAACTCTATATCCGGCAAAATCTTTAAGTCCTGAAATTGGATCAATGGAAGACTCAGCTCTTTTATCCCAATAGATTGTCGCTTTATTATTTTCAGGAATAACTTTAACAACGGGTGATGTTGGCGGCGCAGGAAGAATATATCGGTGAATCTTGCCATCTCCAAAAATATCTTCAATAGGTTCAATGATACCGTTTCTGTTTCTATCATTTCCATAATAAGCTCTTAAAGCCCAATCAACATTACTGTATAATGTTGCACGCTGAATTGGTAAATCAAGTGCAGCGGGATCATTACCAAATTTCTTTGCACAAACAACTGCAAAGACAACGTTTATGGAATCACCGGGTGCAATATTTTTATAATAACCACGAGTTAATGTAATTGATCTATTGGAAGCTTGTTTTAATGTATTGGGATCAATCCCATCGCCGTAACGATTTGTGCTTCCAAAGTATCCCTGCATTTTATGATATCTTGAAATATCATCTTGTGGCGCAAAAAAGTTTGCATCTGTGGTATTGTTATGTGTCCAGGAATTAAAATTAGTAGCCGGCAAAATTTCATTCTGATTAATAACAAATGAATTATTTATCTCAGGTGTAGAACCGAGATATGTGATACCAATATAGCTATCTGTAAAACCGGGATCTCCATCAACATCAAATTCGTATGCTAAGTTTAAAGAATCAAAATAACCATCACCACCGTGAGTATAAAAAGCCGAACCTGACGGTCTGCCGGTTAGTTTTGTATTTCTTACGACTGCATCAGTCCATAAACCGACATAAACACTATCAAGATATTTTTTAGAAACATTTTTTATAGTGTAATTTAAAATCACAAAATAATCTGCAAACGGAAAATTCCATGCATATGTTTCCTGATGAACTGCAATTCCCAATGGAACGTGTTCAGGAATAACTTGCCCATTTAAATATCTGACATTAGTATCGGCAAAATCCATTAAAAAATCCTGATGCGAAATTGCATTAGGATTATAATATCTTGAGTCAAGTAAACTGGATCTTTCAATTATTTTGTCCTCAGTCGAATTTGTAAATTCAAATCCACCACCTCTGCTGGAACTAATTGATGAAGCATCAATTGCACCAGTTGAAACGAAAGGACCGTTTTTATTTGTACTATTTAAATTATCTTTAGTAAAACCACCAACCCAAAGTCCACCGGCAAAAAGATGTTCAATTCCGCTGCCGATTGGATACTCGCAAGAAGGAACGTTAGGCCAATTTACCCAACCGCTTCCGTACATTCCAAAATTAGTTACAGAAAAACCAATATTTCCGATATTTGTATATCTGCTTTGATCAACTGAAATTTTTGGTAAGACGTACTGATTTTCTTGTGCAAGTAAGAAATTTGAAAAAGTGATTTGTAGAAGCAGGATAAATAAGAAAGAGTTAAATTTCATTATGTATAATTATTTCGATAAAAACTTTTTTGATTTTTGCGTGATAAAAATAGGAATAATTCACTAAACATTAAACACTTTTTTAGATAATTAATATTATCATAACTTTTGATTGAAAATTGCTCTTGCGTGTTCATCGGCATGATAAGAACTACGAACAAGTGGAGATGATTCTACAATCTTAAAACCAATCTTTAAACCTTCTTCTTTGTACATTTTAAATTCATCAGGAGTAACAAAACGATCGACAGGTAAATGCTCTTTTGTTGGCTGCAGATATTGTCCGATTGTTAAAATATCACAACCGTGGGAGACTAAATCTTTCATCAAATCTATAACTTCCTCTGGCTTCTCACCTATTCCTACCATTATTCCGCTTTTTGTTTTTAGTCCTTTTGATTTAAACCATCTAATAAGTTCAAGACTTCTTTCATATTTTGCCTGTGGACGAACAGCATGATAAAGTCTTGAAACAGTTTCCATATTGTGGTTCAAGATGTCAGGTGGATTTTGCATTATAATTTTAAATGCTTCTTCATCACCTTTAAAATCAGGAATTAGAATTTCAACCGTGCAATCAGGTTTTTGTTCACGAATCAATCTAACACATTCTTTAAATATTGTGGAGCCGCCATCTTTCAACTCGTCTCTGTTTACAGAAGTAATTACAACGTGACGAAGATTTAATTCCACTACAGATTCAACAACACGTTTTGGTTCTTCAACATCAAGTTCATTTGGTATTCCGACTTTGATATTGCAAAAACCGCAGCTTCGTGTGCAGGTATCGCCAAGAATCATAAATGTTGCAGTACGATGGTTCCAGCATTCTGAAATATTTGGACATTTAGCTTCTTCGCAAACAGTATTAAGTTTTTGTCTGCGCATAAGATTTTTTACATCGGAGTAATTTTCTCCGATTGGTAACCTTACTTTAAGCCAATCAGGTCTTTTGCCTAAATCTTTATTTGCTTTTTCAGCTTCTTCTTTAAATGCGCGTTGATGTTGATTTATCATAAATCTTTCCAAACTTAATCAGATATTCTCGTAGTTCAGAATTCATTCTGAGCAATTAACAGACTAAAGTCTGTTCTACGATTTTTATTCTATATTCCTTCAAAATTTTCTAAAGTTTCTTTAATACTCTTTAAAAACAATCCACCAAGCATACCATCAACCAAACGATGATCGTGTGAAAGTGTTAATGCCATAATGTGTCTTACTGCAAATGTATCGGAGCCATCCACTTCAATCACTACGGGTTTCTTCTGTACTGCTCCAACTCCAAGTATTGCAACTTCAGGTTGATTAATTATTGGTGTCCCAAATATAGTTCCGAATACACCATAATTTGTAATTGTAAATGTTCCGTTACTAATATCATCCGGAGTAAGTTTTTTTGTTCGTGAACGATTTGCAAGATCGGCAATTGCTTTTGCAAGACCGATTACATTTCTATCCCCTGCCCCTTTAATGTTTGGAACAATTAAACCACTTGGTTCAATAGCAACAGCAATACCAAGATTTATAAATTTCTTTTGAAGTATTGTACTCCCATCGATACTAGAATTTACAAGCGGATATTTTTTTAATGCTTTCACAACTGCATCAGCGATGAATGCCATATAAGTTAACTTAGCATTTTCATTTTTCATAATTTCATCTTTCTTTGCAGAAATAAAATTATGAATTCTTGTCATATCAACCTCAATCAGTTCTGTAACGTGAACCGAAGTATCACGACTAAGCACCATATGATCCATAATTCTCTGACGGATATTATCCATTGGAATTTTTTCAACATCTGCTTCATTATAAACAGTCTGAGATGTGGATGGAACAAAAGCCGATGCCGGTGTTGCAGATATAACTTCTTTCTTAACTTGAGCTTGTCCGGCTTCAGAAGCTTGTACTTTTACGTCTTTTCTTTTTTCTATATAAGCAAGAATATCTTTCTTAGTAACTCTTCCTTCCAATCCGCTTCCTTCGATTGATTGTAATTCCTCAAAACTTATATTTTCTTTTTGTGCGATACTTAAAACCAAAGGTGAATAAAAACCTGAACCACTTCCCTTCTCTGAAGAATTCAGATCAATACTTCTGTTAAAATTATCGTGCATAGATTTTTCTACCTGAACCTGAACTTGTTCTTGAACCTTTTCCTGCTTGTCTTGTTGGGAAACTTTAACATCACTTCCAACAGCAAGCTTTGCAACGATTGTTCCAACTGCTACAGTTTCCTGTTCACCAACAAGTATTTCTGCTAAAGTGCCCGCTTCGGGTGAAGGAATTTCCGTATCAACTTTATCAGTACTGATCTCAAAAATTGTTTCATCTTTCTTTACTGCATCTCCGACCTTTTTATGCCATTTAATAATCGTACCTTCCATAACAGATTCACCCATTTTGGGCATTGTAATTTCAATTATGTTTCCTTTAACATTTTGTTTGATTGATGTTTCTGATTTTGAAGTTATAGCATTGTCATTTCGATCCCGATTTATCGGGAGAGAAATCTTATTCGCATCGGTTTGTAAAGATTTCTCAGTCGAATCCGCCGCGGCGGACTTGGAAATAACAGTTTCATTACTTGAAGAATTTGATGCGTTTATTCTTGCAACAACGGTTCCTACTTCCACAGTCTCACCCTCATTAACTAAAATCTCAGTTAGAATGCCGGATGTTGATGCTGGAATTTCTGTATCCACTTTATCAGTACTGATTTCAAAAATTATTTCATCTTGTTTAACCGCATCACCAACTTTTTTGTGCCACTTTATTATAGTGCCTTCACTAACACTCTCACCCATTTTCGGCATTATGATATCCATATAATCTCCTATACTATAAAACTATTTGTTAATCTTTTTATTTGAATAATGAATATCGAATAATGAATTTTTAATTAGGTGATAAATCAAATAAATAAAAACTTCAATATCCTTAAATAGTCATTCCCTGTTCGATATTCTTTTGTGCTTCTTTGTGACTTAGAGTTTTTGTGGCATATTTCTTTCTGCCACCAAGTCACTAAGACACGAAGATTAATACATTAATAAATCTTTTATTCCTTTATAAATTCCATCACGACTTGGCAGTACTTCATTTTCTAGTATCGGCGAATATGGTATATGCGCATCTTTGGCTGCAATTCTTTTTACCGGTGCATCCAAAAATTGAAAACATTTATCTGCAATCCGCGCCGCTATCTCAGCCCCAAAACCACTGAACAAAGTGTCTTCGTGAATTATAATTACTTTATTTGTTTTCTTAACAGAGTTATAAATTGTTTCTTCATCTAAAGGAACTATCGTTCTTAAATCAATTACCTCTACGGAAAAATTTTCATCCTCTAATTTTTTTGCAGCAAGCATTGAATCCCACAGCGAAACTCCCCACGAAACAACAGTAACATCTGTTCCTTCTTTAACAACTTTAGCTTTACCAAATGGCAAAAGATAATTTTCATCCGGCTCGGGTGTAATTGCAAAACTTTGTCTGTATAATCCTTTGTGCTCTAAAAATAAAACCGGATCTTTTATTCGGCATGCAGTTTTTAATAAACCTTTTGCATCGGCAGCGTTGCTTGGATAAGCAATTAAAATTCCCGGAATATGAGAAAAGAATGCTTCGATATTTTGGCTATGGCAAAGTCCGCCATGAATATATCCGCCAACGGCAACACGAGTTACAACAGGTGCAGCCCAAGCATTATTTGAGCGATATCTCATAGGTGCCATTTCATTTTTCATCTGCTGAAATGCGGGCCAGATATAATCACCGAATTGGATTTCAACAACCGGTTTCATGCCTGTCAAAGCCATTCCAACGGCAACACCCATAATACTGGCTTCTGCAAGTGGCGAATTGAAAACTCTTTTTTTTGTAAATCTGGTTGATAAACCTTTTGTAGCAGTAAATACTCCGCCTTTTGCATCTTCAATATCTTCGCCAAAGATATACATATCAGGATTTTTCTCCATCTCTTCGTGCAAAGCATGATTGATTGCATCAACCATTACGATTTTATTACCGGATGGAGTTGAAGATTCATAATCTAAACTTTCTTTAAAACCGCTCTCATCAAAAACAAATTTTACAGCTTCATCCCTTTTTGGATCAGGTGCATTGAATGCTTTATCAGCAGCTTGGTTGATCTCATCAATTATAGTTTTCTTCAACTCATCAAAATCATTTTGAGTAAGAAATTCTTTTGCAATTAATATCTGAGCAAATTTTTCAATCGGATCATTTTTTAAATCTTCTTCAAGTTCTTTTTTATCACGATATTTTTTTTGATCATCTGACGATGAATGTGATTCTA
The DNA here is from genome assembly GCA_036796535.1 of Ignavibacteriaceae bacterium. Lineage (GTDB taxonomy): Bacteria > Bacteroidota > Ignavibacteria > Ignavibacteriales > Ignavibacteriaceae > IGN3. The sequence continues at coordinate 17,041 of DAIRCT010000005.1, read as the reverse complement.
ATCTTACAACATCAGCTTCTATTAACGCAGGACCTTTACCAGATTTTATATATTCAATTGCCTCCTGAATTTTTTCATATGATTGAAAAAAATCTGTACCATCGATTCTTATTCTGTATAGTGTGCTGTATCCAGCCATCATTTCAGCTATTGAATGATTTTTACCACCACTTTGGGAAGATACAGGAACGGAGATTGCATATTTATTATTTTGAATTACAAATAATACCGGAAGTTTTTCGCGACTTGCCCAGTTAACGGCTTCGTGAAATTCCCCTTGCGAAGTTGTACCTTCACCGCTGCTAACATAGGAAATATTTCTTTCACCTCGTTTTACAGATGCTAATGCTGTTCCAACTGCCTGTAAAAATTGTGTGCCCGTTGGCGAGGACTGCGAAGGGATATTAATCCTTGTTGAACCCCAATGCACAGGCAGTTGCCTACCACCGCTTGCCGGATCAGTTGCTTTGCCAAATGTGCCAAGAAAAACTTCTTCCGGAGTTATGCCCGAAGTTAATACTGTGCCTAAATCACGGTAGTAAGGAAATAGCCAATCTTTTTTTGGATTTAAAGATAAACCTATTGCAAGTTGAGCTGCCTCGTGTCCGGCCGCCGCAATATGAAAAAATGTTTTTCCCTGCCTTAATAGGTTCATAGCTTTGTTATCTGCATTCCTGGCACGAAGCATCATCTTAAGAGCATTAAGCAATTCATCTTTTGAAAACTCTTTACTACCAGCTTTGATAGAAATATTTTTTCCGTTTGATGGTCTCACCGAAGTTTTCTCCTTCGATTTATTTTGTATTGATGTGTTTTTCTTCGACATAAAAATATATTAACTATTATAAATTAGATTAAATATTTCATTTTTTGATATTAATTCTATCTGATCATAATTGAATATTACACTAAATTGATGAAGAATTCGTTCTTTTACTTCGCCTAAATTTATTTCTTTTTTCAATTCAAGATTTAATGATGTAACATCTTTATCACTGATTCCACAAGGAATAATTCCTTTAAACAATTTCAGATCGGTATTGACATTAAATGCAAAGCCATGCATTGTAATCCATCTGCTAACTTTAATTCCTATTGCACAAATTTTTCTATCAGCGATCCAAACGCCGGTGTACTTTTCAACACGACTTGCATCCAAACCATATTCATCACAAACTTTAATAATTACTTCTTCGATAGCTCTTAAATATTTATGTGTATCCTGATTCCAATTTGTCAAACTAATTATCGGATAACCAACAATCTGTCCCGGTCCGTGATAAGTTATATCTCCACCCCGATCGATGTCATAAACAGAAATATTATTTTCAGTTAAATATTCATCGCCACCAACAAGATTTTCTTTATCCGCAGTTTTACCCAAAGTGTATGTGTGTGGATGTTCTAACAAGAAAAGTACATCATCAATTTTATTTTCTGTTTTAAGTTGATGAACAGATTTTTGCAAATCCCATGCTTCTTTGTAATCTATTAAACCTAAATCACAATAAACTAATTTTCTTGGTTCTTTATTCATATTCTTCTTGGTATGTCATTGCGATCCCGATTTATCGGGAGAAGCAATCTGCCAAATAAATTTAGATTGCTTCACTCGAGTTCGCCGCGGCGAATCCTTCGCAATGATGTTTTCACGTCAAACTCAAATATGTATTGCCTCACCATAAGCATTTGCTGCAGCTTCCATAACTGATTCAGATAAAGTTGGATGAGCGTGAACTGTTTTAATAATTGAATGCCCAGTTGCTTCCATTGCTCTAGCTAAAACCACTTCAGCAATAAGTTCTGTTGCTTCACTTCCAATAATATGACCGCCGAGAAGCTCTCCATATTTTGCATCAAAAATCAATTTAACAAATCCTTCTCGTTCACCAACTGCAAATGCTTTGCCGCTTGCCATAAAAGGAAACTTACCTATCTTCAATTCATAGCCAAGCTCGATTGCTTTTGATTCAGTTAATCCAACGCTTGCAACTTGCGGCTGGCAGTAAGTACAGCCGGGAATATTTTCATAATCTACTTCTGGATTTTTGATTCCTTTAATACCTTCAACACAATGTATTCCTTCTGCAGATGCTACGTGTGCTAACCAGGGCGGACCAATCACATCACCTATTGCATAAATATTTTTAATATTTGTCTGATAAGTTTTCTTATCAACCTTGATGTGATTTTTGAAAAGTTCAACACCCAATTCTTCCAAACCAAATCCTTCAACATTTCCTGTTACACCAATTGCACTTAAAACTTTATCTGCAATTAATTCTTTTCTCTGTCCATTTTGATTTATAGTAACCAAAACTTTATTCTCTTTTACTTCAGCTTTTTCAACTATAGTCTTAGTGTAGATTTCGATTCCACGCTTCTTAAAACTTTTCTCCAGTGTTTTGGATACTTCGACATCTTCAACAGGAAGAATATTATCAAGCATTTCTATAACAGTTACTTTTGTCCCTAACACAGAATAGAAATATGCAAACTCAATTCCGATTGCACCAGCACCTATGATAATCATTTCTTTTGGCTGCTCTGATAAAGACATTGCCTCTGTACTTGTAATGATATTTTTTCTATCAACGGGAATATTTGGAAAAACTTTTGGTCTGGCACCTGTAGCTATGATAATATTATCCGCATTGACAGATTCAATTTGTTTACCATCTTTATCTAGGACAATAATTTCATTCTGACTGATTAGTTTACCAAATCCACGAATTCTATCAACCTTATTTTTCTTAATAAGCATTTCAACATTTTTACTGATTCGATCAGCTATATCTCTGCTTCGTTTTATTATCTCAGAAAAGTTGAATGAAAGGTCTTTTGTATAGATCCCGAATTCTTTACCATGAGTTTTAACATTATCAAAAATCTCAACATTTCTTAAAAGAGATTTTGTTGGAATGCAGCCCCAATTCAAACAAATTCCGCCTAAATTATCCTTATCAATGATGACGGTTTTAAATCCTAATTGCGCTGCTCTTATAGCTGCAACATAACCTCCAGGACCACCGCCTAAAATAGCGATTTGATATTTATTCGACATTTACCTTTTAGACCTTGATTAGTTGATTTTGCGTGCGAAATATATGCAGTAACTAAAAAAATAAAAATGAGAGTTATCACATTTATGACCTATCAGTCAAGACGGATTTTACAAATCTATATCTCTCAATATTTTGAAGGGCTGACAAAACTTAAAGCGTAATAATCCAAAATAATTCTATATTTACACTTAAATTTTACACATATATAAACAATTATGAGATAGAATGGATAAAGTAATAAATCTTAGCTCAACAGATTTTTTAAATAAAATTTCTACAGATAGTTTAGCTGTCATCATTGATGTACGAACACCAGAAGAATTTTATGCAGGTCATATTCCTAATTCTATTTTGATTGATATTTATCATCCAAATTTTCAAAATAGAATTAAAGAACTGGATAAAAGTAAAAATTATTATATCTACTGTAGAAGCGGGCACAGAAGTTATCATGCAGGAAATTTTATGCTTCAAATGGGATTCGAAAAAGTTCATCATCTTCAAGAAGGAATTTTATCCTGGAATGAAGTATTAGAAAAATGATTTTAGATTCAGCAATAGAAAATAAATCCATTTCAAACAGTGGTGATCAAGATTATCAAATCTCTATTTTTAAAATTACTGCTCTTTGGGCTTTTAGTGAATCTGCATTCGGCGGGATACTGCACGCATTAACAATCCCGCTGCGCGGCATATTTATTAGTTCTGCCGCTGTTTTGTTCATTTCACTAATTGCTCTTTTCTCAAAAAGTAGTAAAGAAATTCTCAAATCAACATTGATTGTAATTTTGATTAAAGCTTTAGTTAGTCCTCATACACCGTTAACGGCTTACCTTGCTGTAAGTATTCAGGGCTTGCTTGGTTACTTGCTATTCATAACAAAATATTTTTACCGAAGCTCTGCATTAATTCTTGGGATACTCACTTTACTTTTTTCAGGGTTGCAAAAAATTGTTGTGTTAACAGTTTTATTTGGAAATACACTATGGAAATCGCTAAATATTTTTATCAAGCAAGTTTCAAATGAATTTTTAAGTTTAGGATTGAATCCTGACATTAACTACGGATATTTGCTTATCGGATTATATGTTTTAATTCACTTTGCTGCCGGGATTTTTATAGGATTTTATGCAGGGACTCTTCCCCAAAAAATTAATTATTATTCTAAGCAAATCTCCAATATAGTTTTTAAAGACGGGGATGATATTCCTAATAGAGATAAAAAGAAGAAAAAGAAAAATTGGATATTTCGTCCAACCGGATTAACCATTTTAGCAATCTCATTAGTGGTTTTAATTATTTCATATCTTCATCCCGCTGAAAAAGAAATTACCTCATTTGAAATAATTATAATGCTGTTAAGATCAATTATTTTAACGGTGCTTTGGTATGCCCTTCTTGCTCCAATTGTAAAAAAAATATTTCAAAAATATTTAGCAGATAAAAAATCAACTTATGCGAAAGACATAGATGAGATAATGAATATGTTTCCAGCATTTAAAAAGATAGTATCTTATTGCTGGAAAAACTCTTCTGAAAAAAAAGGATTAAAAAGAATTCGTTATTTTTTATCAACTTCGTTTTATTATTTATTGTTAAGTAAGTAAGCCGGTATGTCATTCCTGCAAAAGCAGGAATCCAAAAGTTTACTTATATATTTCGTATATTTTTTTACTCGACCGGTATGTTAAAAAATACGTATTATATGAAAATGTTATTTTATAGAATTAACAGTTAATAAAAATTATCAGCTTTGACTTCACTCAACTTGACATTCAAATTTAACTCACTAATCCGGTCATCCTGAAAGGAAGCAGAGAATTATTTTTTTGGATTAAAGTAATTTTTAACAACAATTAAAAGGAGAAAACAAATGCCTCAGTTACCCAAACGTTTTGAAAGATTGAAGCAGGATTATCCTGATATTGCATCTGCTTATGAAAAGCTCGGAAATGCAGTCCATAGTTCAGGCCCTCTTGATGACAAAACAAGGTCACTTATAAAACTTGCAATATCTGCAGGTGCCGGATTGGAAGGTGCGGTCCATTCACATACACGCAAAGCAATTGAATTAGGTATTTCTAAAGAAGAGATACGACAAACAGTTTTACTTGCTTTGCCAACAATTGGTTTACCATCAACAATGGCTGCTATGAGCTGGGTTGATGATGTGCTTGATAAAAAATAAAAAAAGAGCATCAGAACTATGATGCTCTTCAAAATTCAAGACTAAAAATACTTTTTAATCTTTATCCTTCGCAAACAATGCCCGATAAATTGATTCATCAAGTATTCCGGGCATGCTCATATGATTCATAAAAGCACCCATACCTGCATCCCAAAAGTACATATCCATTCTGAACATTTCTCTTGGAGTGTGTACGACAATCTTATCGTCTTTAATCATTAATAAAACTTCAATAGGATAAGCAGTCAAATGATCGAGACCGGGACAACTATTCTCTTTAGTCGAGTTTCCAACAATATAAAATGAAACTCCTTCGGTTTGATTTCTTGTTAGTCCAAAAAGAATTGCTTTTTTATCCGGCGAATAAACTTCACCAACAACTTTCAATTTTAAATCTTCCTTCGGATCTGCTGTCCATCTGTATTCTTTATCTTCTTTATTTGGCGAAAAGTTTTTAATGTTAGCATAAAGTTTTTGTTTTAGTTTTTCTAATCCCTCAATTGTTACATCATTTTTCTGCGAATAGATTTCTGGAAACTGATCTTCATCTTCAAAGAATGTCATATCACCAACCATCATAATCATATCTTTGGATGCATCTCGTAAATCATCTGTACTTCGTTTTGGCTCCCGGGCTTCCTTAACATTTGTACCAAGTTTTAATGAATGAAGTGCATCAATAATTTTATTTTTATAAGGTAGTGTGCTTTTAATAATTTTGTTATACTGATCATCATTTAAATCATTAAAGATAATACGATTTATGGTTTCCGGATCTGCTATTATAATTTGAATTCCCTCATTTGTTTCGTGCACTCCAACTCTTAGCATAGATGCTGTAAGATATTTATTTCCAAATGATGTTAGAAGTTTAATATAGTCATCACTTGTAAAAACTAATAACTTACCTTTATATCCACAAAGATCTTTTTGATCTTTCTTAACCCTATCAGGTGTTGTAATTTCTCTATCAGCAAGAATTCTAAAACCTGCAGATTGAATAGTTTGTTTTACCTGCTCGCAAACACTTGAGTAATTGCCTTTAATATTTTTTACAGTCAGCATATACATTCCGTGATCGGCAGCGAAAGAAAATGTGAGTAAACTTAAAATGAATAGAAGTGAAAATAATTTTTTCATAATTCTCCTTTGAATAAATCAAAAATAAAAGGGCATCATTTAGATGCCCTTAACTAACCTGAAAGGAATTAATTAGAAACTACCGAAAGCATAACCAATTTCAACCTGCCATTGCTTCATACCAATCTCAATTGATTGTTGATTGGGTGCCTCTAATGGATTCTTTCCTTTTACTGAATTTTCAAATGCATACATAAATGCAACTGTTACTTCTTGTTTATTTGCTAATTTCTTTGTTATACCAAGAGTCAACTGGTTTTCAATAACTGCTGGGGCAAGTATATTGAAAAGAACTTCGGTATCACTAATTGGATTTTGACCGATTGAATATCCTGCCATTAAATCCCAACCACAAAATCCTGAATAAACCATTCCATATTTAAAGATAAAAATATCTTTCCAACCAAATCCTGCTCCGCCATCAGTACCAAGTTTAGCAGTCATTAAATTTGGCAATAGCGGATTAGCAACCGATTTTATTCCGCTGTAAAGAATTTGTTTTACATCAACTAAAAATTTCCAGTCACCGGGGGTAAATGCAAAACCAGCCTGCCAGTTAGCTGGAACATCAAAATCTCCCTGCTGAGCAAAAAGTCCTGCATATCTTTCAAACTCACCCATATATAATTTTGATTGATATGAAGCACCGAATCTTACATCCTTTAACCACTGCCCCTGATAGCCAACCTTAAACCCAAACCCAAAAGCCGATGACCAGGAATTGCCAGTTAAATTTGCAGGATCAGCAGAAAAGTTACTAAATCCAACTAAACCTTTAGCAGCAAATCTTTGCCAGCCCAAAATTGCAGCAACACCAAAAGATTGGTTATTAGCAAAATTATACGCAAATGAAAGATTACCGAACATTTGTTCGATATTTACACCGGTTGAAGGTGAAAAGGGATCACCGAATGTTTTTGTGGGATAATCAGAATTCATTCCACCATTACCATAAATTGATAAACCTATTGCCATATTATCAGCTAATTTTAGGTTTGCACCTATTGATGGAAAGAAGAAAGATGTTTTTTCACTTTCAACTTTACCAGGCATTAAACCAAACGTGCCGGGGAAGCCGCTTGGATTTCCAAATACTTCATAATATCTGTTCGGGCTGAAATATGAAACGTTAATTTCAAATCCAGAATTCAGATTGGATATTACTGCAGGATTTGTAATTGCACCAAGTGAGCTTAATGACACAGCAACACCTGATCCTGCTAGTGCTGAATATTTGATCCCATAACCATGGCGATAATAGCCATCAGTAGCGAATGCAGTTTGGATTGCAAATCCAAACATCAACAATAGAACAAGAAACATTTTTTTCATACTAACTCCTCTGTTTTATATATTTTATTTAGAACACTATGTCACACTAAGTATTGACGAAGTGCAACCATTTAAGGAACTTCTATATTGTTTCATCTCCCGTCTTCGGAGATGACGTCTCATCTTTAATTGATATTATGCAAAACTGTTATCGTCACCCAGCGCCCCGATACAAATCGGGATAAACTCAGTCGAAGTGTGACTGAATTTAGTTCAGGTCATCCTTTGACTTCGCTCAGGATGACAGATGATTAAAAAGTAATTTAGTTCACTCAATTGTTAATTGTGCATTTTTAATTTTTAATTTTTTAACATCCTTCCCTTTTCTTTTTCTTCCCTGTCGGTGCAGTTGTTTTTGTGGTTCCTCCAGTAGAAACAGGAAGTTTTATTTCTTGTTTGGCTTCTGTTACTAAAGAATCTGTTTGAGCTTGACCACCAAAATACTTTGCAACTTCTTTCATTTTTTCAAATTGAGCGAGATCTTCTTTATTTCCGTTAACAGGAGCTTTGGGAAATAGAACTTTTTCTTTCCACGCATTCAATCCGCCATCAAGTATATATACGCCTTTATAATTCTTGGATTTAAGAATAAACCATGCCTGCGAAGCAGTAATATTATCATCAGAGTATAAAACTATTTTTTGGTTTCTTCTAAGATCAGATGCAGATAATTGTGTAAGCGGTATAGATATTGCATTTGGAATTGAATACTCATTAAACTTTTCTTCGCTTCGTAAATCAACCAACTCAAAATCTGATTTATCTTTAATTATCCAATCTGCTAACTCAGTTACAGATACTTTATCAGAATTCCCAACGGTTGATAAGGCAATATCTTTTTCATTTACTTTAATTGTAGTTCCGCCGTAAGGATCACCTGCAAACAAAGCAATAACGCCAAGTGTAATTGCTATCACTGCAAGTTTTTTATTCAGGTTAAGATTTGAAAAAAACTTTTTCATAAATTTTTCTCCGGATTTCTATCAGCAAATTTTTTCTCGCTCCACTCTGCCGCAGCAAATGCTCCGATAGCCATTAATATTACCAAGAAAACAACTAATCCGTAAGACAATCCAAGGAATGAAGGAATAGTTACACTGCCCATATCAGTGGAGTAATAGAAATTTGTAAACAACGGGAACATCTCACCAAAAACAAAAATACCTGCAAATAATCCAAGCACATAAACAAACCCATCAATCTTACCTGTTGAAAAGGCAACCATTGATGTGCCTGGACAGTATCCACCGATTACAAATCCAACACCGAGTATTAATCCGCCTAATACTTGCGGGATTATGTAAGTGTTACTAACATATATTAATGATAAATCCATAAAGCCGATTACAGACAAAAAATAAATTCCTATCATCGCTGTTACAATTGCCGAGAACATAACTTTAAGAACACGCATATTACTGAAGTAGAATTGAGCTGCAAGAATTTTTGCGCTTCCAAATCCTCCGCGTTCTAGCATAAATCCAAAACCGATTCCAATTATGAATGCGATAATTAGACTTACGTCTGAACTAAATAATCCAAATTTGAAAAATGGTGCGTTCATAACCATTGCCTCCTCATAAAATATGCTGCGGCATATCCGCCGGCAAAAATCATCATCATAAATGCCCAGCTGCCAAGGTTTAAAATGGCTCCGCCAGATAGTGCCTGACCACTTGTGCATCCACGTGCAAGCTTTGCACCGAAGCCCATCAAACCACCGCCAATAAAAGCATAAATTAATCTTGTGCGATTTGAAACACGTGGACCTTTGTCAATTCCCTTTTTTACTCTATGTGCAAGTGTACCGGATAAAAATCCACCGGCAATCACACCAAGTACTTCAAATACTAACCAATCTTTTAATGGATTTGTTTTTCCATCGCCAAGATATTCAGTATAAAACTGATTTCCAGAGGCGTGCTCTGGTGCAATTGTGTTTACACCAACAGCAACCACTGTTGAAACTGCACCTGAAGCTCCAAGTCCTCTGCCCATTATTACATAAGCAGCAAGAAGCACCAGGCCAAGTCCAATGCCGGTTAAGTAAGGATTCCAGTATGGTTGAGCTTTAATCTCAAGGTGAACATGACTTTCATCCTTTTCGAAAATGTGAGTGATACTTTTAATTAAAGATGTCATTTTGTTAATACTCCATTAATGAAAATGTGCGTTAAACCAGTGGCTGTATTGCCCTGCCGAAACAATTACAAATCTTAAAATCAATCCGCCAACAATTACCATTGTTGGTGCGATTGCTGTGTGACGAATTTTATGATTAACTGCAAGCAGTTGAATAATTAGTGGAATTACAATTCCAAGTCCAATTACAAAAACCCAAAAGACTGGTGCGTATGCACCACTTAATAGAAGTTTAGCAGCTTCAAAATGAGGTTTTGGTGCCGATAAAAATCCAAGAAACATCATCACAAAAATGAAAAGTTCAACTATAAGAAAACCATTATCAGCTTTTGCAAGCAATTCGCTTTCAGCTTTATTTTTTGCAAAGAGATGAACAAATGCTGCAGCAGCTGATAATCCTGATACAAGAAATAATACCCACAATAAAGACGTATTCCATAACGGACGTGAACCCATAGAACTTAGCAATACGCCTGTGTAAGCACCAAGCATCAATCCTAAGATCATATTTAGAATTCCAATGTTCTTAATAAGAAATGGATGTTGATTTATTTTGCCCGCCCACTCAGAAAGTTTAGGGTAAATTTTTAACATCCATGCAGAAGGACGAATTAAAATGTTTGCTATCAGTGCGGGGTAAACCAAAATCAAAATCCAGGCACCCCAGGACATTGGAGATTTGAATTGAAATGTTGTGTACAACCTCCACACATAAAGTTTATGAGCTAAATCTAAAAACAAAGCAAACATTCCAATGCTTAATAATACAATACTTATAGTTGGAATAGAAAAGCAAGCACAGTTTGATTCTTTGTGTCTGCCGCTGAATAAAAAGTAGCCGGCAATTATCATCATTCCTGCAACCATTCCGCCAAGGAAAAGATAAACCGGAATTTGCCATTCCCACATTGCCATAAATGGATCAACGTGAGGATTATTTCGTGTAGTTGTTAATTCTATTAAATCATTCATACAAAAATTCCTCAAACTAAATAAAATATATTTGGTTGTGTTCCAGCATCAGCAAGATTAACATGCCATTTGCGTGATTGAAGCAACTTGCTCACTTCACTGTTTGGATCATCTAAATCACCAAAGTGCATACAATAGGTTGGACAAACTTCTACACAAGCGGGCTTCTCACCCTTTTCAACTCTGTGGATACAGAACGTACATTTATCAGCATAACCATCTGGATGAATATATCTTGCATCATAAGGACAAGCTTCAACGCAAGCTTTACATCCAATACATTTTTCGTGTGTTATTAGCACAACTCCGCCAACATCGTGGATATGACTTGCACCTGTTGGACAGCAGCTTACGCAAGGTGTTTCAGAACAATGATTACATCTTTCGGTTCTTATTTCTAATTGTATATCAGGAAATTTTCCGTGTGATTCTGTAACGATCCAATCTCTATTGTAACCTTCAGGAATACGATTCTCAGTTTTGCAAGCAATAACACAATCCTGGCATCCAACACATTTACGAGTATCTATTACCATTCCGTATCTTGGCATCTTACACCTCCATCTCAAAAGTTACGAAGTTCACATTCATTGCAGTTCCTCCCATGAGTGGATCAGTATTATATTTTGTAACAAGCTCTGCATCACTTGCACCTTTTTTATAAGTGCTTCGCAGTTGTCTGGATTTTTGCCCGAAGCCGTGAACCATAAAAACACAATCCTGTCTTATTCTTTCAGTAGCTTTTACTTTGATAGGATCACTGACCACGCCATCCTGGTTTTTTAATTTTATACTATCTCCATTTTTTATTCCATATCTTTCTGCAAGATCGGCATTAACCCATAATTCATTTTCACTCATCATATCAGCAAGAACTGGATTAGATTGTGTTTTACTAAAAGTATGTACCGGTGCACGACCATAAAGCAATCTAAAATATCCAGCCGGTGGTTCTGGATGTTTTGTGTATCTGGGAACAGGATCAAAACCAGCTTCTGCAAGTTGTGAGGAATAAAATTCAATCTTCCCTGATGGAGTTGCGAATTCTGGTTCTACTCCATCCTCAAAGTATATCGGTTTTTTAGGCCCTTTTATTATTCCTTCTTTTTTAATTTCATCAAGCGAGTGGCCGGCAAGTTTTAATCTTGTATCCAAATATTCTTCAATATCTTTCCACGGAAAGTATGCTCCAAGACCAAGTTTCTCAGCAAGTTTTTTTGCAATCCACCAATTTGGTTTTTGATCATTCGGTGAATCCACAACTGGTTGTCTTATTCCAACAAATCCTTCTCTGAATGGTGAGGCATTCAAATCATCATACCTTTCTAAGTAAACGGATTCCGGAAGAACGACATCTGCCCAACCTGCTATCTCACTTGGTATAACATCAACAACAACCATTAAATCCAAATTTTGTATAGCTTTAATCGTTTCATCTCTATTTGGTAATGCCTGCATTAAATTGGTTCCATAAATAAACCATCCTTTAATTGGATACGGCTGCCCTGTAATTGTTGCCTCTCTAATTCCGGTTGATATTTGTTCACCGGTTGCAAAAGGATATTTTTTATTTGGATTATCAAGTGGTTCTTTTTTTAATTCTGGATAAGGCGGATATGGATATTTTGGAATTGAAAATGTGTATGGTACATATAAACCGCCTTTTCTTCCCCAACTTCCCATCAACGCATTAAGAAGTGCGATAGCACGGCTTCTCTGAGCATCATCACCATACCAAGTTGCGTGTCTTCCGGGATGAACAAGAGTTGCGGGTTTATATCTTGCCATCTCACGAGCAGTTTCTCTAATAATTTCAGGATCAATTCCTGTTTCAACATACGCCCATTCTGGAGTGTACTGAGAAACTTCTGCTGCAAATTGTTCAAAGCCAATTCCATATTTTGAAATGTAATCAGCATCATAAAGTTTTTCGTTTACTATAACTGACATCCATGCAAGTAATAAAGCTAAATCGGTTCCAGGCTTAATTGGCAAATAATATTTTGCTTTGCTTGCTGCTACTGAAAATCTCGGATCGACAACTATGATTGAGGCATGTTTTTCTACCGCACGGGAAAACTCCTGCACTTGTGTGTTGTGCATATTTTCACCAAGATGTGAACCGATAAGAACAATACACTTAGCGTTTTCAATATCAGTTCTTTCCGGTGAACCCACTACATCTCCAAAAGTTAATTCAAATCCAACTTCCCGTGGTCCCCTGCATTGTGCAAAACTTGGAGCGGTTTCATTTGGTGATCCATAGGCGCGTAAAAGATGTTTGATGAAACTTCCGCCAATACCGTGAGAGAAAAGTGCCATTGCTTCTGGTCCATAGGTGGCTTTCATTTTATTCATCTTATCGGCTATGTAATCGAAAGCTTCATTCCAGGTTACTTCGACCCACTTCTCTTCACCACGCTCGCTTTTTCTTATCAACGGTGATTTTAATCTTTCTTTATCAAAGTGCGCACCAACTCCGCCAGTACCTCTTGGGCAAAGTCTGCCATTACTTAAAGGATCTTTTGGATTGCCTTCAACTTTCCAGAGTTCGCCGTCTTTTACATAAGCAAGTAAGCCGCATTTCCAAAAACATAAATCGCAGTAGCTCGGAATAATCTGTAATCCTTTTGGTTTTGAATAACTTTCAGCTGCATTAACAATTGATTTTGCTGATCCGGCAAGAGCAGCCGCAGTTACAACCGTTGCACCTGATATCTTTAAAAATTTTCTTCGTGAGATTGAATTCATTTTAAGCTCGATAATTTAGTTCTTATAAAATTTTTAATACTTCCGCAATCACCATAATCTTTGTATACAGTGCAATTTCTGCATTCATTAGAAGTGCATTCTGATTGTTTTCCCTTTACTGCCCAACAAGGTTCAGTATGATTTAAGAAACCATTACAATTATTTCTATCTTCTATTGGACAATGCATCACTTCCCAACAAGGCATCATGGAGTAAATTGCTTTAATTCCATTTATGCTAATCTTGGACTCATTTATAGCCGAACGGATACATTTAATTCTATCTATATCATACTGGGAGTAAAGTCTATGGCTTGTTGATTTTTTATATGGAAGGATGAGATTTTCTTTCTCGTACATTCTTAAAGTATGAACGGAAATATTAAGTAGCTTAGCCGCTATTCTTATCGGGTAAACAGGTTCATCTTTAGGAATTTCGTAGTGCATTTAAAGCAAATTAAAATGTTGATATTTATAAATACCAACTTTTCTGCCAGATCAATCATTTGATTTTAATTTATTTTTGATGTTTTTGATTATTGTGTTTTTCATTTCTTAGAGACCGATAGATTTTTTTCTAATAAATTAGAAATACTTATATAAATCTAATTATCAATAGTAATGACACTTGAATTGATTTAATATTTTTGTGGTAACAATTAATAGTTCATTCTCAGACTAAAGTCTGAGTTACGATAGTATTTGAATTTCGTAGCGCAGACATCAATCTGCTTGTTTGTTAAATGTTTAAAGTTTATTCTCAGGCTAAAGTCTGAGTTACGATTAGTATTTGAATTTCGTAGCGCAGACATCAATCTGCTTGTTTGTTAAATGTTTAAAGTTTATTCTCAGACTAAAGTCTGAGTTACGATAGTATTTGAATTTCGTAGCGCAGACTTCAGTCTGCGTGTTTCTTAACTGCAGGAGTAGTTTTTTTTAATTTCTGGATTTTTAGAACTGTCCTATTGGTAACAAACACTTTTTACTCAGTCTTTGAAGTACCAGTCCAAAATCCAATAAACTTTCTTTCATCACTTTTGAGTCATCCTCATGACAAGTTAAGCAAGCGCCAACCAACAAAATTCGTTTCTGCTCTTCAACTGTAAACGGTCTTGTATAAGTTCTGGTAGTTGATGATTCATCTCTTGTTTTAAGAAAACCAATCCATGCATCTTTTGGTAAGTTATCTTCTTTGTGATTTGAGAATTGTGGTTCAAAAATCCACTTACCATTTGAAGACAAACCCAGTTCCTTTGAGGAACTGGGTTTGTTGATTGGTTTATTTACAATTTTATAACTCAATTTCCCTTTTCCATATCCAATTGCAAGCGGATTATTATGACAAGACTTACAACTTCTTCCCTCTTTATTGATTGTATGAGAAAAAGTTGGAGCGAATAATCTTTTAAAGATTTTCTTTTGTGGATTCTTAAACTTATCAATTGTTAAAACCATTCCGGGAATAAAAGTATCAATAACTTCCTTACCTGATTTTTCTTTTCTAACCCCAAGTACCGGATAATCAACATAAAAATCACTTGGAACTTCATTCCAGCTTCCAACAATATCTTTGTTATCAAGTAAATCATATCCTTCTAAATTAGTATCATACTCAGTATGGCAGCCAACACAATGCGTAACCCATTCCGTATGGCATGAATTGCAACTTAATCGTTTATGAGATTTTCCTTCAGAACAAATATTTGCAGGTGGATTTAAGGAGAGTTTTTTATTTGATGATTTTGTAATCAAATATTTTTCATTTTCATTATTTACATAAGTATTGATCATCGGAATTTTATTTTTTTCAGTAACTAAATATTCTTCATCCTCATTTTTCAAATTTCTTAAATCAGCAATTTTTTTTGATTCAAAATCCAATTCATCATAACTAATAGATTTGGTTTCATTTGAATGACAATCAATACACTGAACTTTTGTTGCTTCTTCCATGTGTTGATATGAATTTCCATCACCCATTATTTCCATCGAAACGTGGCAATCAATACATTCCATGCCTGCTTGATGATGAACATCATCTTTTGCTTTTTGAAACACCCGCCCATCCATCAAACGCCTGTATTCCTTATTATGTTGGACTTTATCCCAATCCTCAAGAGTTTCAAACCAGCCCTCATAATTTGTAGAAATTCTTCCCGAACGACTATGACATCCAAAACAATGATTATTAGTAATCTTCAAACTTAAATTGGGGTGAACTCTAGGTAGAACAATTTGATTTTCAAAATCTTTTATCTTTTTACTTTTGTCTTTTGTCTTCTTGTAAATTTTTAATTGTTCAATTGCTTCATCACTGTAATTTAAATGGCAAGCATTGCATCCACCACCACGAGATAATTCAGTAATTTCTCCCCATTCAGTTTTTTCATTTCCGAGATGACATGATGCACAAAGATTTCTGTTATGGTTATCGGCATTTGATTGAGTTAAATCGCTTACATTAAAGTGTCCTTCAGGTTTTTCCAATTCATCAAACGCAAAACGATTAACTGAAATTACTCCGCTCATTGTATTCATTAAAGAATTGTTAATTCTTTCTGCAATTCCAGGATGACAACCTGTTACCCCACAAGTTTTACTTGCATCAGATAAGTTTCCGGGAATTAAAATTATTCCTTTATGAGCAAGCGATTTGATTGATGTGTTTGGATTTCCTAAATGACAAGCATTGCAACCAACTTTTCCCGGTGAGTGCGATTCTTCAAATCCTGTCATTTCATCATGACAATCAACACAGCCATTAAAAGTTCTATTGATAAAATATTTATTGCTTAAATGGTTTGCAGCAAAATATACAGCAACAAATAAGAAAAGAATCAAAATGGAATTTTTATATACTGGTTTCAATTTTTCTCGTATATATTTTTTATCGATTTATAATCATCTGGTGTGTTCATATTCAAAAACATATTTCCATTATAAAAATCAAGATTTTCAATCTCAACTAATTCTACAGAAACTCTTTGGTGTAAATCATAAACACTGTCTTTGACTGTTTTATCTGTTTCTGATAAACCAAATATCTCTTCAATTTTTTCTATTACTGATTTGTTATAAATCCCGAATAACTTTTCTGGAATTCCATTTATAACTGGTATAATAATTTCTTTACCGGATTCAATTGCAGATATATATTCAATAACCTTATGATTGATTAAAGGAAGATCGCAAGTAGTTATAAAGTTTTTAGCAGTATTAGATTTTTTGAGAGCAGAATATATCCCGCTTAAAGGTCCGCGGTTTAATTGAATATCATTTACGATAGGAATATTAAGAAAAGAAAAATCATCGCATTCATTTGCGCTTATAATAACTTCATCGAAAACCTTTTTCATTTCACCAAGAACAATTTCAATTACAGACTTATCACCAAGCTTTAGTAATGCTTTATTAGTTTGCATTCTTGAACTTTTGCCGCCGCAAAGAATTAT
>DAIRCT010000004.1:57979-70741 GCA_036796535.1 Ignavibacteriaceae bacterium | reverse complement strand
CGCCCGAGTGGACTCGAACCACTAACCCTCAGCTTAGAAGGCTGATGCTCTATCCAATTGAGCTACGGGCGCATAACGAACGTATAAAATAATCTAATTTTAAGTCGGGGCGGCAGGATTTGAACCTGCGACCTCCTGCTCCCAAAGCAGGCGCGATAGCCGGGCTACGCTACGCCCCGAAATATTAAAATTCTAAAAAATGAGGCAGAAATATATACGAATATAATCTAAAAAACAATTTATTTGTGTTTATCAGGTTCAACTCAAATTTATAATTTCTGCCAATTTTTTTTGCGTGTTTAGAATAATTAAATTATACATAAGTAAAATCAGTAATTTTAATAATGAAATTTCCATTTTTTATATCTACTCGGTATATACTTTCCAATAAGGATTCTCGTTTACTGAATCTAATTTCGGTAATTACTATTGTAGGTATAGCACTTGGAGTAGCTACACTTATTATTGCTTTAAGTGTTTTAAAGGGGTTTGAGAGAACTTTGACTCAAAAAATTACCGATTTTGATTCCCATATAAAGATAACATCCTTTAAAGATGTATTACCTGAATATGAAAGTTATCTCAATAAAATTAGTTCTGAATTAAACGGGCAAATTGATTTCATTTCACCATTCGTTTCAAAACTTGCAATCATTAGTTCTAAGAATCGTAAAGAAGGAATAAATATAATTGGGATACTTCCCGGTAAAGCTGCAGATAAAGTTAAATCCAATTTAATTGCCGGCACATTTGATTTAAAGGAATCAAAATCTATCATCATTGGAAAAACCTTAGCTACAAAACTTTTAGTTAAAGTTGGTGATAAAGTAACTTTGTTTGCTCTTCGAAATGATAAAATACCCTCAATGGAGGAACTTCCAAATATTGAGCAGTTTTATATTTCCGGGATTTTTGAAAGTGGAATGGCTGAATATGATGATCTTATTGGCTATACAAATTTATATTCAGCACAAAATTTATTTTCTCTGCAATCCTCTATAAATGGTATTGATATAAAATTAAAAAGTATAAGTAAAATAGACAGTCTGGCAAATTTTATTAGAAGAGAATCAAGATATCCGTACAGAGTAAAAACCATTTTTGAAATTCATAGAAATATTTTTACCTGGATTGATTTGCAGAAAGAGCCAATACCCATAATTCTTGGTTTGATTATTTTAGTGGCTGTTTTCAATATTATAAGTGCACTGCTAATGCTCGTACTTGAAAAGACTAATGCAATTGGAATCATAAAATCTCTTGGTGCAAAGGGCAAACAGATTATTAGAATTTTTATTTATCAGGGAATTTATCTATCAATTCTCGGTATACTTGCAGGTAATTTTTTAGCATGGCTATTAATGTATCTGCAAATAAAATTGAACATCATTAAAGTGCCATCAAGTGTTTATTTTGTTACAAGAGTTCCGATAGAAATGACACTCGATACTTTCCTTCTGGTATCTTCTGTTACATTCATTTTGGCTCTAATCGCATCACTGATCCCAAGTTATTTTGCCTCAAGAATAAATCCTGTTACAGCATTGAGATTTGACTAATGAGTTACGAAAATTTTATAGCAAAGCGATATCTCCTTTCAAAGCATAAAATTAATTTTATAACAGTAATTTCGTTTATATCAATAGCAGGAATTACTCTTGGTGTTGCTGCTTTAATTGTTGTATTATCAGTATTTAACGGTTTTGGCAGTTTAGTTACATCGTATTTAATGAATTTTGACCCTCATCTTAGAGTTGAGTACAAAATAGAATCCAAAACAGAAGACGATAGAAGTTTAAAAACTATATTAAGTCAAACTCCTGATCTTAAAGCTTTCGCTCCATTTGTAAGCGGAAAGGTGCTGGCAATTAGCAATGGAATTACTGATGTAGTTACTTTAAAAGGTATAAGATTTAAAACGGCTGAAGATATTTATGGAATTAAAGAAAGCATTTTATATGGGACAGGCACATTAAAGGAGAATGATTCGCAACCTGGTGTTATTATCGGATTGCGTTTAGCCGATAAATTACAGACATTGATTGGTGATACAATTGCGGTGGTTTCACCTTCTGGAATTGAAAAAGCCATCTCGCAATTTAGTTTACCAAATACGCAAAAATTTATTGTCAAAGGCATATTCAATTCTCAAAATAATGAATATGATTCTGGTTTGATGTTTACCTCTATTGATGAAGCTCAATATTTGTTAGGATATGGCAAAAGTGTTCAAGGATATGAAATAAAACTTAACAAAGCTGATAATTCCTTTAAAGCAAAAGATTTTCTTTCCGATAAACTTGATAAAAATACTTTTGAAATTAATACCTGGTATGATTTTCATCGTGAATTATATTCTGTTATGCAAATTGAAAGATGGGTCGCATATATTTTGCTTTCACTAATTATTGCCGTTGCTACTTTTAACATTCTTGGTTCACTTTCAATGTCTGTGATAGAAAAGAAAAGAGATATTGGAATTTTAAGATCAATGGGTTCTAAGGAAGATTCCATTCTTAAAATATTTATGTACGAAGGTTTAATGATTGGATTGATCGGCACTGGGCTTGGAATTTTATTAGGATATTTTGTATGCTTCCTTCAAATTAATTACAATATCTATCCACTTGATCCAACGCAGTATAAAATTGATTCACTTCCTATGCAATTACGTATTTCAGATTTTTTTATAGTTGCAGGTGCTTCAATATTTCTATCATTTATTGCATCGCTTATCCCGGCAAGAAGAGCCGCAAAAGTGGATGCATTACAAGCAATTAAATGGGAATAAAAAGTATGAGTTTAATCGTAACAGCCGAAAATTTAAGCAAGTCATATATATCAAATAAAAAAAATACTTTAAAAGTATTGAAATCAATTTCACTGGAAATTGAAGAGAATAAAATTTCTCTAATTGTTGGAGCTTCTGGTGCAGGCAAATCAACATTGCTGCATTTACTTGGTGGCTTGGATAGGCCGGACGAAGGCAAGGTGTTTTATGAGCAAAAAAATATTTTTGATTTTAATAACGATAAGCTGGCAAAGTTCAGAAATGAAAATATGGGATTCGTTTTTCAATTTCATCATTTGCTGCCTGAGTTTACTGCAATAGAAAATGTTGCAATTCCTCAAATGATAAAAGGAATAACTTTAAAAAGTGCATTACAATACTCTAAAAGTTTATTAGATATGGTCGGATTATCAGATCGTGCAGATCATAAACCTGCAGAGCTTTCTGGTGGTGAACAACAAAGAGTAGCAGTAGCGCGCGCGCTGGCAAATAATCCAAAAATAATTTTTGCTGATGAACCTACCGGAAATCTTGATTCTGCAAACAGTGAAGCTATCCACAAATTACTTTTTGAATTGCGTGATAACTTTAAGAAAACCTTTGTTATCGTTACACACAATCCGGAATTGATGAAACTTGCAGATGTAATTTTTGAAATTAAGGATGGAGTTATTAACCAAAAGAGATAGTCTTTTATCCTATTCATTCTCATGCCCAACACAAACCCAGTTCCTGCGAGGAACTGGGTTTGTAAAACTTAAATTTTGCGAGATAGATAATCAAACAAAAGACGCACACCAAAACCAGTCATATATTTTTTGGTGTAGCTTCTTGAATCATTATTCATCGCCGGTCCTGCAATATCAAGATGTGTCCAGGGAATTTTTTTATCTACAAAATGTTCCAAAAATTTTGCAGCAGTAATTGCACCTGCCCAGCGGCTGCTTCCAAGATTTGCAACATCTGCAAAATCACTTTTGATTAATTCATTATAATCATCCCACAAAGGTAAACGCCATACACGATCATAAGTTGTCATTCCGCTTTTATAAAGTTTTTCTGCCATCTCATCATTCTTAGTAAACATTCCTGCAACAAATTCACCAAGTGCTACAACACAAGCACCGGTTAAAGTAGCAAGATCTATTATTTGATCTGGCTGCAACATTGATGCATAATGTAATGCATCAGCTAAAACAACTCTTCCTTCGGCATCAGTATCTTCAATTTCAACAGACTTACCATTTGAGATTTTGATTATATCGCCGGGCCGAATTGAATCGCCGGAAACCATATTTTCTGCTGCAGGTATTACTCCATACAAGTGAACAGGTAAATTATTTTTTGCAGCTGCAATTAAAGTGCCCACAACAACAGCAGCACCAGACATATCAGCTTTCATTTCGCCCATATTTTTTGCTGGTTTTAGCGAGATACCACCGGTATCAAATGTAATTCCTTTTCCAACCAGTGCAACTTTTTTTGTTTTACCTTTTTTACTTTTCTTTGATTTTTCTGTTGGCTTATATTCGAGTACAATAAATCTTGGTTTGTTACTGCTCCCCTGCCCTATTGCAATCAATCCACCCATTTTTCTTTTTTGGATTTCTGCTTCATCGAAAACTGTTGCCTTTATTCCATACTGCCTGACCTCACTTACTATTCTCTTTGCAAAAATTTCGGGAGTTAAATTATTGCTTGGTTCATTTTGTAAATCTCTTGTAAGATTAACAGAAGAGATTAAGCTCTGAGCAATTTTTAATGCAGATTTTAATTTTTTTTCGTTATCCGAATGAAAATAAACATCTAATATTTTTTGCTTTGTTTGTTTTGATTTGTATTTATCAAAAGAATAATTGCCCAGCAAAATTCCTTCTGCAAAAGTTTGATAATAATATTCCTCTGATTCGAAATATTTTTTTACAGCGGAGTAAGCGGGAATAAAAATATGCAGATTTTTGGTTGCTTCATTTTTTAGATTTGATATAAACTCAGATAAGTGATTACGGAAATAATCGGCATCAAATTTTTCATCCAGCTTTACCTTTTGAAGAATCAATGCATCCGGTTTGCCTGATGCTTTGGTAACCCTAATTTTACCGCCTTCTGATGATAAGAAATTTTTTCTTTGTAATTCTGAGAACTTAATATTAAAAACTTTTTCAAGATTTGGTAAACTTTTTTCCAGCTTCTTATCATCAATTAAATATTTAAGACTTACAGATAATGGTTGATAAGATATTTTTAAACCACCTGAAATAAGATTGATCTTGTACATTAAGTTAATCCTTATTTATTTAAATAAAATTCTGCTTTTGAAAGAATAACAGGTATCATTTCATTCAT
This sequence comes from Ignavibacteriaceae bacterium, assembly GCA_036796535.1. Taxonomy (GTDB): domain Bacteria; phylum Bacteroidota; class Ignavibacteria; order Ignavibacteriales; family Ignavibacteriaceae; genus IGN3. The sequence goes on along the minus strand of DAIRCT010000004.1, from coordinate 65,604 downwards.
ATTCTTTGTAAAAAATCTTGCACCGGCTGCATTAGTATGTCCTCCGCCGCCAAACTCTGCTGCAAGTTTATTAACCGGAATATTTCCCTTTGATCTGAAACTAACTTTAAAACCATTATCGAGTTCAATGAATAATATTCCGAGAACAACATTTTCTATTGAAAGATTATAATTAACAAAATTTTCTGTATCACTTTCAATCGCATTAAGTTCGCGGAAATCTTTTTGCGTTAGAACCATATATCCAACTTTATCGTTTGCAATAAGCTTGATTGAGTCTAAAGCTCTGCCTAATAGTTTTATTTTACTAAACTTACTTTGATCGTAAATCTTATCGTAAACTTCTTCAGGATTAACACCAAGTTTAAGCAGCTCAGCAATTATATTATGTACTTCCGCTGTCGTTCTATCAAATCTAAATGATCCCGTGTCAGTCATGATTGCAGCGTAAATTGGTTCAGCAATGTCAAAATCTAAATCAACAATTTTAGTTTGTTTGATAAAATTAAAAATAATCTGACCTGTGGCGCAATAATCTGTATCAATAAAAAAATAATCTACAAATTTTTCTTCATCCTGATGATGATCAATACAAATTTTTAATTTATTTGACGCACAGAATTGCTTTTCCATACTTACAATGCGATTTGCACGATTAAAATCAATGGCAACTAAAACATCCACTTCATCAAAAATATTTTTATGGATTTCTTCATCATACTTTTGAATGATATTCTGTTTGTTAAAAAACTCAAGATTGTATGGAGTTGAACTGTGATTTATTACAAAGACTTTTTTACCAAGTTTTTTTAATGACTGATAGAAAGCAATTTCAGAACCAATTGCATCGGCATCCGGATTAACATGTGTGGTTAGAAGAAAAGATGAATTGTTAATTACAATATTTTTTAGTTTTTCAAAATCAATCATAATTCATATATAAAATAGAAATGGGCTTGAAGCTATCTCAAGCCCATATAAACCATTAATTAAATTTTAATTTATTTCAATTTTTATCATTTAATTTCTGCAGATCTGAGAAACCTTAGAGGTTTGGCAAAAAAAGTAGGTAAAAAAATAATTGAAAAATTCTTAATCATTTTAGAAAACCTCGAAAGTTTTTATCAAATGTGCTTAACATAAATGAATTAATTAACTTCCCAGGTATTACCACCAAAAAGAACTTTTGCTAAATCACCTTCACCTTTTTTCTTTTTAACATCTTCAATCTGTTCAATCATACCTTGATCATAAGTTGGTTTGAAAACCTGACGAAAAACACCGATTGGAGTTGGCAATCCGGGAACTTCAGTAAATGTAGAAAGAATTGCTGCACGAACCGGGCTTTCATCAAATTCATCATGAACCCAAAGATCATCTTTGGAATATTTTCCGCTCGTTAAATCAACAACAACAGGAGTAAAACCATCGAGCTTAATTCCTTTATCCTGATTTTTGCCAAAGACCATTGGTTTACCTTGTTCAAGAACCAGAACGTAATCATCCTTAGTTTCTTTTTCAGTTAGAAGTGAAAAAGCACCATCATTAAATATGTTACAATTCTGGTAGATTTCTAAAAATGCTAATCCTTTATGTTTGCCGACTCTTTTAATCATATCCTGTAAATGCTTTGTATGTCTATCAATGGAGCGTGCAACAAAAGTTGCCTCGGCACCTGTTGCAAGCATTGTTGGATTAAAAGGATAATCTATACTTCCATAAGGAGTTGTTTTTGTGATCTTCCCTTTTTCAGAAGTTGGAGAGTATTGACCTTTTGTTAATCCATAGATACGATTGTTAAACAAAAGAACTTTCAGATCAATATTTTTTCTGCAAGCATGTATAAAATGATTTCCACCAATACTTAGCAAATCACCATCACCGGCAGCAACCCAAACAGAAAGATTTGGATTAGCCAACTTAACACCTGTCGCTAATGCGGGCGCTCTGCCGTGTATTCCGTGAAATCCATAAGTATCCATATAGTAAGGAAAACGACTTGAACATCCGATACCGGAAATCCAAACAACATCTTCTTTTGGAACTTCAATTATTTCAGGGAAAGTTCTTTGAACTTGTGCAAGAATAGAGTAATCACCACAACCCGGACACCATCTAACATCCTGATCAGATGCAAAATCTTTTGCTGTTAATTTTACTGTTTTAACTTCAACTTTATTTTCCATTATTTCCTCCGTAAACTTCTTTAATCTTATCTAAAATATCTGATATCTTTAGTGGTAATCCTCTAACGATATTAAGTTGAACTGCATCAACAAGATATTCACTTCTTATAATCTTTGATAATTGTCCAAGGTTAATTTCGGGAATAAGTACTTTCTTAAATCCCTTTAGTACTTCACCGGTATTTTTAGGGAATGGATTCAGATATCGGAAATGTGCCTGTGAAACTTTATAACCTTGAGACCTTGCTTTTGATACAGCTTCTTTGATTGATCCGTAAGTGCCACCCCATCCAAGTACTAATAAATCTCCGGTTGGCTCACCGTCAACTTCAAGCAATGGAATATCATTTTCAATATTTTTTATTTTTTGGGCGCGAAGATGAATCATCTTATCGTGATTATCAGGATCATAGCTAACGTTACCATAAACATCTGCTTTTTCAAGTCCACCTATTCTATGCTCAAGATCTGGTGTACCGGGAATAGCCCAAGGTCTTGCAAGAAACTCATCTCTTAAGTAAGGATAAAATCCTTCTTTTTCTTTTCTGAATTTCACTTCAATTTTAGGAAGTGAATCTACACTCGGAATTTTCCAAGGTTCAGTTCCGTTTGCAATATATCCATCCGTAAGTAATATAACGGGGGTCATATACTTCAAAGCAATTCTGGAAGCTTCAATAGCCATATAAAAACAATCACGTGGAGTTCTTGCAGCAATAACAGCAACCGGTGCTTCACCATTTCTACCATAAACAGCTTGTAAAAGATCAGCTTGTTCTGTTTTTGTAGGAAGACCTGTACTTGGTCCACCACGTTGAACATCAATAATAACTAAAGGAAGTTCAGTCATTACAGCTAAACCTAATGCTTCAGTCTTTAAAGCTAAGCCAGGTCCGCTTGTAGATGTAATAGCAAGATCACCTGCAAAAGAAGCACCTATAGCTGATACTATTCCGGAAATTTCATCTTCTGCCTGAAAAGTTTTTACACCAAAATTTTTAAAGTAACTTAGTTGCTGCAGTATTTCAGATGCAGGTGTAATTGGATAAGAACCCAAATACAATTGCAATCCACTTCTTACTGAAGCGGCAAGAAATCCATATGCAGTTGCTTCATTACCAGAGATATTTCTGTAAGTTCCTTTGGGAAGTTTTGCAGGTTCAACAGAGTATCTTGTTGTGAATGCTTCCGTGTTTTCACCAAAGTTAAATCCTGCAATAAGTGCTTTGGTGTTTGCATCTATAAACTGCGGATTCTTTTTAAACTTATTTTTAATCCATTCGACTGTGTTTTCTACCGGTCTGTTGAACAGCCAATACATTAAACCAAGTGCAAAAAAGTTTTTACACCTTGCAACTTCTTTTGGTGATAGTGATGTTCCTTCAAGTGCATTTTCAGTTAAAGAGCTGATTGGAACAGTAAAAACCGTAAACCCGGCAAGCGTTCCATCTTCTAAAGGATTGGCAGCATAATTTGCCAATTTTAAATTTTTCAAATCGAATGCATCTGAATTGACAATTATAATTCCGTTCTTTTTTAGTTCACGTAAATTTTTCTTTAACGCTGCAGGATTCATCGCAACAAGTACATCCGGTGAATCACCCGGTGTGTGTATATCTTCACTGCTAAAATGTAATTGGAATCCGCTAACGCCGTAAATAGTACCGGCAGGTGCACGAATTTCTGCAGGATAATCGGGAAGAGTATTTAGATCATTTCCAACAAATGCAGTGGTTTCACTAAACTGTGAGCCGGTAAGCTGCATACCATCACCGGAATCACCAGCAAACCTAACGGTTACTTCGCTAAGCTGCTGAATTTCTTTTTCTTTTGCCATTTTTCTCACTTAATTAAATTTATTATTTGCTAATTCAAAACTAATAAGACTGTTATGATTTTACAATTATATTATTTTTCACCTAACGTCAGAAAGGATTTTATAGAACTCTTCAGCACTTAAAAATCCTGTTACACGATTTTTTTCTTCGCCCTTTGAATTTAAGACCAATACAGTTGGTACACCAACAATTTTATATTTTTCTCTTAATGCTGAAACTTCAGGAGATAATGATTTAGTCATATCGGCTTTAAAAGTACCAAACTCCTTAGATAATTCAATTACCTTTGGATCCGAAAAAGTAATTGCATCAAGTTCTTTACAAGGGATGCACCAATCAGCATAAAAATCTATAATTACGCCGCGCTTACCTTGCAGGTTAATTAATTGATTATCAGAATATTTGCTCCATTGTATTTCTTTTTTATCAGATGGAATTAATGAGTAGATCGATATTGCGATAATTACAAACGAAAGGATTGTTCTAAATATTTTAAATCCTTTAACACTTGATGCAGCTTTATCAAAAAATAAAAGATACAATGCAGATAATATTCCAAAAATCGGAAGAACATATCCTGCAAATGTTTTAGGAAGAATTGGAATCAAAAAGTAAAGTGCCATTGCAACAAGTATCAAACCGAAAATGTGTTTTACCGCATCCATCCATAAACCAGCACGAGGAAGATTTTTTATCTTGCCAGAAAAGATTGCAAGAAATAAATATGGCAATCCTAATCCAAGTGCTAAAACAAAAAACATCAGGAATCCAAAAAATGGATCTCCTTTTGCAGCAACGTAAGTAACTAATCCCAATACAAATGGTCCGATGCAAGGTGCGGCTACAATACCCATTGTTAACCCCATAAAAAATGCACCGAACAAACCACCTTTTGCACCACCCGCTTTTGCAACAAAACTATCGGGAAGTTTAAATTCATAAACTCCGAACATGCTTAATGATAAAATTAAAAAGATTGCAACGATAATTAATATTACAATTGTATTTTGAAGTAAAGCTCCAAACACAGCGCCTGTTAGTGATGTTACAACTCCCACCACAGAATAAGTAACAGCCATACCGAGCATAAAAAGTAAACCCATCAAAATCAATCTGCTTGTTTTACCTTCAGCTTGTCCGCCAAAATATCCAATGGTAATCGGAATAAGCGGATAAACGCACGGGGTAAGATTAAGTGCTAATCCACCAAGAAAAACAAAAAGTAATCCTAATATCAAACCGCCTTGCTTTAGTTTAGTAGCAATCAAGCTTTCATTATTGTTTGGTCCTGCTTCAGGTGGAATGGATGTTAAATCAATTTTTTCAAATAAGTCCTGATTGATTTGATTAACCACAGCTTTTTTATCAGCCACTTCAACTTCTAATGTATCTGTAACAGAAGCAGGTGCAAGACAGCTCATTTCGTTGCAAGCTTGATAATCCAAAGTGAAAATGAGTTTATAATTGCCGGGTTTAACATTATCATTTACTTTAACCAATGCACCAATAATAATTTCTTCCTGCCAAACAGAAAGAGGATTTTCTGAAAAACTAAATTTATAATCCTTGGCTTTGGGATAAACGACTTTAACCAATTTGAAATTTTCGTTTTCAGATAGAGTTAACGCTGTGGGAATTAAAAAATCTTCATAGGGTTTATCTGAGTTGATATGCCATTTTTCTTCGATATTAACTTTTAAGGCAAGTTTGTTTTCACTTCCGATATATAGTTTATCTAACGAAGGAAATGTTTTGATCTTTACGTGGTCTTCACCAGCACCAAACTGCGAAAAGATATTTGTTGATAGAATAATTGTTACGAGTAGAATTAATTTTAATAATTTCATAGTAATTAAATTTTATTAAACAATTTTATTACAATTACAATAATTCATTACTGAATTAAACAAGATGACTGTTGAATTTTTATTTTCTCCAACCTTGCACAATTGGAAATCTTCTGCCATATCCAAAAGCTTTGGAAGAAACACGCAGAGCGGGTGCGGCTTGATAGCGCTTAAACTCATTAAAATCCACCATCCTTAAAATTTTTGCTACAAGTAACTCATCACCAATAATATCTTTGATTTCATTATACTCTTTATTTTCTTCAAGATACATCCTTAAAATTTTATCCAGGATTTCATAAGGTGGCAATGTATCCTGATCAGTTTGATTTGGTTTAAGTTCTGCTGATGGTGCTTTCTTGATTATCGCATTTGGAATTATTTCTTTATCTCTATTAATAAAATTTGCAATCCGATAAACATCTGTTTTGTAAACATCAGCGATTACAGCCAAACCACCGCACATATCGCCATAAAGTGTACAATAACCAACTGCCATTTCAGATTTATTACCTGTAGTTAATAAAAGATAGCCGTTGTTATTTGAATAAGCCATTAAATAAATTCCACGCACTCTTGCTTGTAAATTTTCTTCTGCGATAGGTTTGATGCTAAAATCTAAAATTGGATTTAACTGATTTAAAGTTTTATCAACAACCGGCTGTATGCTTACATTGTTTGATTTTATTCCAAGGTTATTAATTAAATTTTCAGAATCCTTTATGCTTCCTTCGCTGGAGTATTTTGAAGGCAATAACATTACGTGCACATTTTCTGCACCCAAAGCTTCAACAGCAATACAGGTTACAAGCGCTGAATCCATACCGCCGCTTAATCCAACCAAAACTTTATTGAAGTTTAATTTTCTGCAATATTCTTTTAGTCCAAACACAAGTGAATTATAAACCTCTTCTTCAAAACTGCTCTCACATTTTTGTATTGGGTCATATTTTTTTTCTGTATCGAATAAAATAAAATCTTCATCAAAAGCTTTACCGATTTTTACAAGATTTCCTGCGTCATCAAAGCACATACTTGCGCCGTCAAAGATTAAATCTGTTTGCGCACCAACGCAACAAACATAGGCAAGCGGAATTTTATCTTTTCTCGTAAGTACCGATAGCATTTCCTGACGTGCACATCTTTTTCCATAAGAATAAGGACTTGCAGAAATATTAATTAAAATGGATGCTTTTTGATTCATTAAATCGGTAATTGGATCTTTGTGATATCTTCTTCTGTACCAATAATCAGCATCATTCCAGATATCCTCACAAATAGATATTCCAAGTCTTTCACCTTTAAAATCAAAAACCGATACACTTTCTGCTGGATCAAAATATCGCATCTCATCGAATACATCGTAATTAGGAATTAAAGTTTTATGCTGCACAAATTGAATCTTACCGTCAAAACATAATATTGCGGAGTTATGAATATCTGTCCCAACTTTATCATCATCTTCTGTAATCGCACCAAATAATAATCCAACATTAATTGTTTGTGATGCAATTTCTTTAGCAGCTTTATTAACAGCACTTCTAAATTCTTTTTTTTCAACCAGATCTAATGGTGGATATCCGACAAGCGAAAGTTCCGGAAATATTGCCAGGTCAGCTTTTGTCGCTACAGCTTTTCTATATCCGGCAATAATTTTTTGCTTATTGTATTCCAGATTTCCTATTATTGGATCTATCTGGCAAAGAGCTATTTTCATGAAAGGATGTTATTTCAATATTTAATAAAATGTTGTA